>JBEBDM010000336.1:0-3310 GCA_041156905.1 Actinomycetota bacterium
GCGATCATGGACCCCACCGGGATCGAGCGGATGCAGAACCTGCTCCCCGACTTCCGAGGAGCGACCGTCATCCCCGACTCGGGCCACTGGGTACAGCAGGAGACACCGCGTGCCTTCAACGCGGCCCTCCTGGAGTTCCTCGACACGCTCCGCTGACGCAGAGCACGTCCTCAGATTGACCGCTCGCGGTAGGAGCGGCTCACCGCTGGGTCAGCGGCGGTCCTGCAGCTTGGCGAGCAAACGGAGCATCTCGAGGTACAGCCACACGAGCGTCGTGAGGAGCCCGAAGGCGCCGTACCACTCCATGCCCTTGGGCCAGCCCTCCTGCGCGCCCTTCTCGATGAGGTCGAAGTCGAGAGCGAGCATCATCGCGGCGAGACCGGCGGCCACGACGCTGATGAGGATGCCGAGGTTCGAGCTCGAGTTCATGAACGAGATCGCGCCACGGCCGGCGAACAGGCTGATGATCCACGACACCAGGTAGAAGAGCATCAGGCCCATCGTCGCCCCGATCACGATGCGACGGAAGCGCTGGGTCACCTTGATGATCCGGGTGCGGTAGAGCACGAGCATCACGGCGAAGACGGCGAGGGTGGCGCCGACGGCCTGCAGGACGATGCCGTCGTACATCGAGTCGTACGCACGGGAGATCACACCGAGGAAGTAGCCCTCGGCGAGGGCGTACACCGGGCCGAGCACCCGGGCGAGCGTGGGCTTGAACGACACGATGAGGCCGCACACGAAGCCGACGATGGCGCCACCGATGGCGAGCATCGGGAACCCCTCCACCAGCGGATCGGTGGTGATCCAGCCGATCGAGGCGGTGACGAGGAGCAGCACGAGCAGCACACCCGTCGCGGTCGCGGTGCCGCTCACGGTCATGGTCGACCCGGCCGGCGCCCACGCGCTGACGGGCCCGTCGGTGATCGGACCGCGGGCCGTGGAGGGATCAGGAGCGGCCCAGCCGGCGCGTGCCGCCTCTGCTGCTGCCTTCTCGTTCAGGATCGGGTTCGCCATGGTTGCTCCCATCGGGATGGTGGCTGGTGGTGACACGCACAGTAGTGGCACCGGCACTGTCACTGAGGCGCGCCCCTCACATCGCTTGTGAAAGTGTGACGCACCAGTAGATGGGGCTCAACCTGATGGGTATCGTGACCGAAATCACCGGCCGAGGAAGTGCTGGCCGGATCGAATACGAGGAGCAACCGTGGCGAAAGATCGCGTCGAGCGCGACGAAGAAGACCTCGTCCGCCTGTACCTGACCGACATCGGTCAGTACACGCTGCTCACCAAGGACGATGAAGTCCGTCTCGCCAAGGCCATCGAGGCCGGCAAGGCAGCAGCAGCCGAACTCGAAGCCGGTGGCACGCTCACCCCCGCCAAGAAGCGCGAGCTCAAGCGAGCCCAGCGTGAGGGCGAGGAGGCCGAGCGCGCCTTCGTGCAATCGAACCTTCGTCTCGTGGTCAGCATCGCCAAGAAGTACCAGGCCTCGGGCCTCCCGCTGCTCGACCTCATCCAGGAGGGCAACCTCGGCCTGATGCACGCCGTCGAGAAGTTCGACTGGCGCAAGGGCTTCAAGTTCTCCACCTACGCGACGTGGTGGATCCGTCAGGCGATCACCCGCGGCATCGCCAACACGGGCCGCACCATCCGCCTGCCAGTCCACGCCGGCGACACCCTCGCCCGGCTGCAGAAGGCGCGCAGCCGACTCGAGCTCAAGCTCGGCCGTCCGGCGACGCTCAGCGAGCTCGCCAAGGAAGTCGAGATGCCCGAGGACAAGGTGACCGAGGCCCTGCGCTTCGCCGCCGAGCCCCTCTCGCTCAGCGAGCCCCTCCGCGAGGACGGCGACGCCGAGCTCGGCGACGTGGTCGAGGACCGTTCGGCCGAGTCGCCGTTCGAGTCGGCGGCCATCGCCCTGCTCCCCGACGAGATCGCCCGACTGCTGGCCCCGCTCGACGAGCGCGAGCGCGAGATCCTCAAGCTCCGCTTCGGACTCGATCGTGGAGAGCCGCGTACCCTCGAGGAAGTCGGCGAGCACTTCAACCTCACCCGTGAGCGCATCCGTCAGATCGAGGCCCGCGCGATGAGCAAGTTGCGTCACCCCTCGAGCGACACCGGCGCACGCGACCTTCTCGCCGTCTGAGGCGTCGCCACGGCGACACGCACACCCGACGGAGGTGCGGATGGAACTGATCGATCTCGTTCCCAACTCGCTCTCCTTCCGCGTCTTCGTCACCCTCGACGTCCGTGAGGGCGACGAGGTACCGGCCGGCTTCTCCGGCCGCGTGCGCGTCCACGACGGCGAACCCGATCGTGTGGTCGCGGTGGCCTGGTACACCGACGGACGCCTGCACAACCCTGGCCGCCAGCATCCCGCCTTCCGGCGCTTCCGTCCCGACGGCTCGCTGAAGTACGAGATGTTCTACTCCGAGGGGATGCTGCACGACCCCTCCCCCGTGCTTGCTGCCGTGAGGGGTCTGTACGCCGACGGCTCGCTGCACTACGAGGAGCGCTACACCGGCGGACAGCGACACGACGGCGCCGACGGGAGTGCGGCCATCCGCAAGTGGCGCAACGACGGAACGCTCCGCCACGAACTGCGCTACGAGAACGGCCGCCGCCTCACGCACTGACCCCCACACCCCCGATCTCCGGCGTATGTGTGCCGGTTTCCGACACGTATACGCCGGAGATCAGGGGGTCAGGGGTTGGGGGTGTCGAAGCGGCCGAGCGCGAACAGGACGAGGTCGTCGTCCATGTCGTAGTCGGCGAACTTCGGCCACACGTGCGGGACGCCCTGCAGGCGCACCAGCCGCACGGTGGTTCCCTCCGAGCAACCCGTCCACGTGCTGGTCGAACGGATGCCCTCCGACTCCTCCACCGGCGCACCGGGACACGACACCACGTCGCTGACCCACATCGACGCGACCTGGCTCGCCCGCGCCGAACCGAGCGACTCGTCGGCCGAACCACCGAAGACGAGCAGCGACAACGGGAGCCCGTCGCACGCGATCGGCGCCCATCCGGCCACGCTCACCGCCGCGTCGAACAAGTCGGGACGACGGCATGCCACGGAGATGGCCATGCCTCCACCGTTCGACACCCCAGCCGAGAGAGTGCGGCGCGGGGAGAGGCCGGTCGAGAGTGCCGACTGAAGAGCAGCCTCGACGTACGGCATGTCCTGCACGCCGTTCGTGCTCGCCGGTTCGCAACACGACCCGTTCGTGTTCCAGCTGCGCGTCGGGAGCGGCTGACCGCTGAGCCAGAGAACGGCGACACCAGCAGGAGCGGCGATCACGTCGAGGTCGCT
>JBEBDM010000337.1:0-7915 GCA_041156905.1 Actinomycetota bacterium
CCACCCACACCTCGAGCTCGCTGCCGTGACTCCACGGCAGGCGCAACTCGCTGCCCTTGTACTGGGCGGCGCGGCTGTTGGCCAGTTCACGGATCACATGGATGCTGTCGCGCAGGGTGGCGAGGTTGGTGGGCGCGCCGTTGGTGACACGGACGGCGGAGTCGCCTCGGCCGATGCCGCACACCGTGCGGTTGCCGAACATCTCGTTCAGCGTGGCGTAGGTGCTCGCCGTGACGGTCCAGTCGCGGGTGGCGGGGTTGGTCACCATCGGCCCGACGATGACGTTGCGGGTCTCGGCCAGGATCTGGCTGTAGATGACGTAGGGCTCCTGCCACAGGATGTGGCTGTCGAAGGTCCAGACGTACGAGAACCCGTACGCCTCGGCGGCACGTGCCAGGTCGACGACCCGTCGTGACGGAGGCGTGGTCTGCAGGACGACACCCAGTTCCATGTGATTCCTCTTCGGTGTGGGTAGGGCGGGTTCGGGACGGCTGGTTCGACGGGAGACCCGTCGAGCCCTTGGTCAGCGGTTCTGCGGGAAGCCGAGGTCGACCTTGCTCGAACGCGGGTCGGGCCAACGGCTGGTGACCACCTTCGAGCGGGTGTAGAAGTTGATGCCCTCGGGTCCGTACATGTGCTGGTCGCCGAACAGGCTGGCCTTCCAGCCGCCGAAGCTGTAGTAGCTCACCGGCACCGGGATCGGCACGTTGATGCCGACCATGCCGACCTGCACGTCGAACTGGAACTGACGGGCAGCGCCGCCGTCGCGGGTGAAGATCGCCGTGCCGTTGCCGAACTGGTTGGCGTTGATGAGGGCGAGACCGTCGTCGTAGCCCTTGACGCGCACGACGGTGAGCACCGGACCGAAGATCTCGTCGTCGTAGCAACGCATGCCGGGCTTGGCGTGGTCGATGAGGCTCGGGTTGAGGAAGAAGCCCTCGGCCGGCACGTTCTGGGTGCCGTCGACGACGAGGACGGCGCCCTCGGCGGCCGCCCCGTCGACGTAGCCCTTGACCTTGTCGCGGTGCTCGCCGGTGATGAGCGGGCCCATCTCGTTGCCGTCGTCGGAGGCCGGGCCGACCTTGATGGCCGGGATGCGGTCCTTGATCTTGCCCACGAGCTCATCGGCGATCGAGTCGCTGGCGAGCACGACCGAGATGGCCATGCAGCGCTCACCGGCCGAGCCGTAGGCCGCGCTCACGACCGCGTCGGCGGCCATGTCGAGGTCGGCGTCGGCGAGGACGAGCATGTGGTTCTTGGCGCCACCGAGGGCCTGGACACGCTTGCCGTTCTTGGTGCCCGTCTCGTAGATGTACTGGGCGATCGGCGTGCTGCCGACGAACGACACGGCCTGGATGTCGGGGTGGTCGAGCAGACGGTCGACAGCGGTCTTGTCGCCGTGGACGACGTTGAAGCAGCCGTCGGGGAGACCGGCCTGCTTGAGCAGCTCGGCGATGAACATCGAGGCGCTCGGGTCCTTCTCACTCGGCTTGAGCACGAAGGTGTTGCCCGTCGCGAGGGCGTTGGCGAACATCCACATCGGGACCATGCCGGGGAAGTTGAACGGCGTGATGCCGGCCACGACACCGAGGGGCTGACGGATGTTGTAGACGTCGACGCCGCCGGCGGCCTGCTCGCTGTAGCCACCCTTGAGCAGCTGCGGGACACCGCAGGCGAACTCGATGTTCTCGAGGCCACGGGCGACCTCACCGAGGGCGTCGGAGAGGACCTTGCCGTGCTCCTTGCTGATCAGGCGGGCGATCTCCTTGCGGTTGGCGTCGACCAGCTCGCGCATGCGGAACATGATCTCGGCACGACGCGAGAGGCTCGTGGCGCGCCACGCCGGGAAGGCGGCCTTGGCGACGGCGATGGCCTGATCGACTTCGGCGACGGAGGCGAAGTCGACGCTCGCCTGCTGCTGGCCGGTGGCCGGGTCGAAGACGACGCCGGAACGACCCGAGGTGCTCTCGACGACCTTGCCGTCGATCCAGTGGCTGATGCGGTTCATGTGTGGTCCTTTGATGCTGGAGAGAAGAGGGTGTTGTGGGTGGTTCCCGTGAGGGATGTCCGACCGGCGACGCTGCGGGTCAGACGAGGTACTGCGACAGGCCGCGCTTGATGTACTGGCCGTGGCCCTTCCGTCCGTGGAAGGTGTCGTTCTCGACGACGACCATGCCACGGCTGAGGACGGTGTCGACCTTGCCGTCGATCACCCAGCCCTCCCAGGCGCTGTGGTCCATGTTCATGTGGTGCTTGTCGTTGATGCCGATCTTGGTCTTCTGGTTCGGATCCCAGACCACGACGTCGGCATCGGCGCCGGGGGCGATGATTCCCTTGCGCGGGTACATGCCGAACATGCGCGCCGGGGTGGTGCAGCACGTCTCGACCCAACGCTCGAGGCTGATCTCACCGTTGACGACGCCCTGATACAGCAGCTCCATGCGGTGCTCGACGCCGCCGATGCCGTTCGGGATCGCGGCGAAGTTGCCCAGGCCGAGTTCCTTCTGGTCCTTGAAGCAGAACGGGCAGTGGTCGGTGCTGACGATGGCCAGCTCGTTCATCCGCAGGCCCTTCCAAAGGTCGCCCTGGTGGCCATGACCCATCTGGCCGATGTGGTGCGGGTCGTGGTCGCGGCTACGGATCGGGGTGCTGCAGACCCACTTGGCGCCCTCGAACCCCGGCTGGCCGAGGGTCTCCTCCAGGGTCATGTAGAGGTACTGCGGGCAGGTCTCGGCGAACACGTTGCGGCCGTGGTGACGGGCGGCGGCGACCTCGTTCAGGGCGTCGCCTGCGCTCATGTGCACGATGTACAGCGGCACGTTGCCGGCCACGTGGCTGAGCACGATCGCACGATGGGTCGCCTCGGCCTCGAGCGGCGAGGGCCGGGTGTAGCTGTGGTACTTCGGGTCGGTCTCGCCGCGGGCCAGCGCCTGCTGGACGAGGACGTCGATCGCGATGCCGTTCTCGGCGTGCATCATGATCATCGCCCCGCACTCGGCGGCGGTCTGCATCGCCTTCAGGATCTGGCCGTCGTCGCTGTAGAACACGCCGGGGTACGCCATGAACAGCTTGAAGCTGCTGATGCCCTCGTGCTCGGTGAGGTACTTCATCGCCTTGAGCGACTCGTCGTCGACGCCACCGATGATCTGGTGGAAGGCGTAGTCGATGCTGCAGTTGCCATCAGCCTTGCGATGCCATTCGGCGAGACCCTCGTGGACGTTCTCGCCGTAGCGCTGCACGGCCATGTCGACGATGGTGGTGGTGCCACCCCACGCCGCGGCGTTCGAGCCGGTCTCGAAGGTGTCGCTGGCGAACGTGCCGCCGAAGGGGAGCTCCATGTGCGTGTGCACGTCGATGCCACCGGGGATGACGTACTTACCGGCTGCGTCGATCACACGGTCGCAGCCCTCCTCGGTGAAGTACCCGGGGGCGCCGAGCGCGGTGATCGTCTCACCGGTGACGAGCACGTCCTGCTCGATGACACCCGTGGTCGAGACGACCTTGCCGTTCTTGATGAGGATGGTGGCCATGGTTCCCCCAGTGGAAGTGATCGGTGACGACTGCGGTATTGCGGAGATGACTCTGCTACGGACGCGGTGCCCGGATCAACGGGCCGTGAGCTCGTCGTAGGCGTCGGGGCGACGGTCGCGGTAGAACGCCCAGCGGTCGCGGACCGTGCGGATCTTGTCGAGGTCGAGATCGCGGACGATCAGCTCAGGCTTGTGGGGGTCGCCCACCTCGCCGACGAACTTGCCCTCCGGGTCGACGAAGTACGACTGACCGTAGAAGTCGTTGTCGCCGAGTTCCTCGATGCCCACGCGGTTGATCGCACCGACGTAGTAGATGTTGGCGACGGCCGAGGCCGGCTGTTCGAGGCGCCACAGGTACTCGCTCAGGCCGCGGCTGGTGGCCGACGGGTTGAACACGATCTCAGCCCCGTTGAGGCCGAGCGCACGCCAGCCCTCGGGGAAGTGGCGGTCGTAGCAGATGTACACGCCGACCTTGCCGACGGCGGTCTGGAACACCGGGTACCCACCGGTTCCGGGGGTGAAGTAGTACTTCTCCCAGAAGCCCTTGGTCTGGGGGATGTGCTGCTTGCGGTACTTGCCGAGGTAGGTGCCGTCGGCGTCGATCACCGCAGCGGTGTTGTAGTACAGCCCGCTCTGGACGATCTCGTACATCGGGAGCACCAGCACCATGCCGGTCTCCTTGGCGAGCGACTGGAAGCGCTGCGTCGTGGGGCCGTCGGGGATCTGCTCGGTGTACGCGTAGTACTCCGGCTCCTGGACCTGACAGAAGTAGGGCCCGTAGAAGAGCTCCTGGAAGCACATCACCTGTGCGCCCTGGGCCTTCGCGTCGTGCACCGCCTGCTCATGCTTGTCGAGCATGGCCTCCTTGGTGCCGGGCCAGTCGGTCTGCAGCAGTGCTGCCCTCACGATGTTCGCCATGTGCCGATCCTAATTGTCACAACGAAGGGCGCACAATGGCGTTATTGTTACAGGACAATGAACCTCGTCGCCCCTCCCGAGACGGCTGCACTCGCCGGACACGACCCTGCGCGCGGCCCCGACCTCGTGGGCCTGCTCGCTGCGAGCCTCGACGACCGCAGTGCCCGCGGGATCGCTGCCGCCGTCGGCCGCCTGATCACGGCCGGCACCCTGCGCGTCGGCGACCGTCTGCCCACGGTGCGCGCCCTCGCCAACGGGCTCGGCGTGTCGCCCACCACCGTCAGCGAGGCGTGGCAGTCGCTCGCCTCCGTCGGTGCGATCGACGCCCAGGGCCGCCGCGGAACCTTCGTGCGCGAGCGCACCGGTCCGCTCTCCCCTCGTCGCTACCGGCGCGTCACCGAGGGCCCGGGGCACTTCGCCGTCGACCTGAGCACCGGCACGCCCGACCCGGCGCTGCTCCCCGATCTCGGTCCGGTCATCGCGCGGGTCAGCCGCCAGTCGCTCACCAGCAGCTACCTCGACCGACCCGTCCTTCCCGAGCTGGAGGAGCGCCTGCGCTGGTCGTGGCCGTTCCCGCCGGAGGAGATCACCGTCGTCGACGGGGCGATGGACGCCCTCGACCGCATCGCCGGTGTCGTCGTCCAACTCGGCGACCGCGTCGTCGTGGAGCACCCGACCTTCCCGCCGCTGCTCGACCTGCTCGATGCTCTCGGGGCAGAGGTCGTCGGTGTCGACCTCGACGAACAGGGGATGCGTGCCGACCAACTCGCCGAGGTGCTCGACGAGGGTGTCTCGGCCGTGTTCCTGCAGCCCCGCGCCCACAACCCCACCGGGATCACGCTGACCTCAGCCCGGGCCGCCGAACTCGCTGCCGTGCTCGCTCCGTATCGGGCCATCGTGGTGGAGGACGACCACTCGGGCGACATCGCCAGCGGCGCCCTCGTGAGCCTCGGACGATGGCTCCCCGACCGCACGGTGCACGTGCGGAGCTACTCCAAGAGCCACGGACCCGACCTGCGTCTCGCCGCCGTCGGCGGTGCGGGCGAGGTCGTCAGTGCCGTCGCCAACCGCCGGCTCCTCGGACCGGGGTGGAGCAGCCGGATCCTCCAGGCCGTGCTCCTCGAGATGCTCGACCACGCGCCGACGATCTCGGCCGTCACCGCCGCCCGGCACCAGTACGCGGCTCGTCGCCGTGAGGTCGTCGAGATCCTCGGCGCCGCCGGCGTGACCTTCACGGGCACCGACGGGATCAACCTCTGGATGCAGGTCGAGGACGAGCGCGCCGCGCTCATCACCCTCGCCGCACAGGGCATCGGGGCGGCACCGGGCGAACCCTTCGCCGTCCGGCCCGACCAGCCCGCACTCCGGGTGACCATCGGTCTGCTCGACCGCGACGTCGAGCAAGTAGCGCTCCGCCTCGCCGACGCCGCCGGGACCTCCCCCGGCCGCAGCACCCGCCGCTGACCGACTGGTCACGGTCGGCCAACGGTCGGGCTTCGGTCCCTGCCGCCGACGAGACCGGGACCGGAGTCTGTCGATCGGCCGTCGCCTTGCTACCGTGGCACCCGTGGCCAGCACCGTTGCACCCGACACCACCCTGCGCACCATCGGCGGCGAGGACCGCCCGTTCGAGGAGTGGGTCACGACCTTCCACCTCGCCAGCGTCGTCCTCGACCCGTACACCAACGAGAGCTCGTGGGTGCTCGACAGCGCGACCCGCATCCTCGATGCGTTCCGTGGTGCCGACGTGCGCGTCAACCTCGTCCTGACCTGCGGGGCCGACGAGGCCCGTCAGTTCCTCGGGCCGATCGCCGACCGCTTCATGGTGTTCTGCGACGCCGACCGCTCGTTCGTGCGCGGCCTCGGGGTTGCCACCCTTCCGGCGTTCGTGTTCGTGCAGGGTGATGGCACGGTCGCTGCCGCCGCCGAGGGCTGGGAGCCGTCCGAGTGGCGTGCCGTCGCCAAGGCGATCGCCACCAACACCTCGTGGATCGCACCGACCATCCCGGTCGCCTCCGATCCCTCGCCGTTCCACGGCACTCCCGCCCAGGGCTGAGCACCGGGTGCCGTTCGACGCACCCGACCTCCCTGTCGTCGACGCCGTCCCCTCGCTCCGGGACGGTTTGTCCGCATCGAATCGTGCCCTCCTCGTCGCGCCGCCCGGTGCGGGCAAGACCACGCTCGTGCCGTTGCTCCTCCTCGACGAGCCGTGGCTCGCGGGCCGACGCATCGTCATGCTCGAACCGCGCCGCCTCGCCACCCGTGCCGCTGCCGTGCGCATGGCCGCCCTCGCCGGCGACTCCGTCGGTGGACTCGTCGGGTACCAGACGAGGGACGAGCGACGCATCGGTGGCTCCACCCGTATCGAGGTCGTCACCGAGGGCGTCCTGACACGCCGCCTCCAGAACGACCCGACGCTCGACGGGGTCGGCCTCGTCATCTTCGACGAGGTCCACGAACGCAACCTTCCCACCGACATCGGGTTGGCACTGGCGCTCGACGTCCAGGCCGAACTACGGCCCGACCTCCGGCTGCTGGCGATGTCGGCAACACCCGACGTGAAGGGGTTACTGAGGGTGCTCGGCGACGACACGCCCGTGTCCACCAGCGACGGGCGGATGCACCCCGTCGAGATCGTGTGGGCACCGATGGGTCGCAACGACCGGCCCGTCGAGGCGACCGCTGCCCTCGTGCAGCGCGCCGTGCGCGAGCAGACGGGTGACGTGCTCGTGTTCTTGCCCGGCATCGGAGAGATCCGCCGTGTCCAGCAGATACTCACGGGCACCCTCCCACCCGAGGTCGACGTCCGGCCGCTCGCCGGAGCGCTGTCGGCCGACGAACAGGACCTCGCTCTGCAGGGCTCGCCCCCTGGTCGGCGCCGGGTCGTGCTCAGCACCGACATCGCCGAGTCGTCGCTCACGGTCGACGGTGTCCGCGTGGTGGTCGATGCCGGCCTCGCGCGCGTTCCACGCCTCGACGCACGCACGGGCATGTCGCGCCTCACCACCGTCTCCACCAGCAGGGCCTCGGCCGACCAGCGAGCCGGGCGCGCAGGGCGTGTCGAACCCGGTGTCGCCTACCGGCTGTGGAGCAAGCTTGAGCAGGGCACGCGGCGCGCCCACCTCGAGGCCGAGATCACACAGGTCGATCTCGCCGGGCTCGTGCTCGAGCTCGCCGCATGGGGGACCCCGGCCTCCGGGCTCCGGTGGGCCGACGCTCCCCCAGCCCGGTCCCTCCAGCAGGCCGACGCGGTGCTGCGCTCGCTCGGCGCACTCGATGACGGCGGGCGGATCACCGACCGCGGTCGTCGCATCCTGCGACTGCCGGTCCACCCGCGCCTCGCGACGATGGTCGACGGGGCCGAGCAGCGCGACGCTCCCCTCGCCTGCGTGCTCGCTGCCCTGCTCGACGAGCGCGACGTGTTCCGCGGGCGACCCGACGACCTGCCGAGCGACGTCTCATTGAGA
>JBEBDM010000338.1:0-15432 GCA_041156905.1 Actinomycetota bacterium
CAGGGCCAGCTCGTCGTCGAGCGTCCCCGCATGCTCGGGAGCCTGACGGGCGGCCACGGCGGGACACACGACGACGTCACCGAGGAGGAGCGGCATGTCACCGGGGTCGGACGGCGGACGATCCGGGCCGCGCGTCGCCGCATGGGCGTCGGACATGTACTCCGCGTCGGGAGCGTCGATCGGGAAGGAGAGCACGTCGGTGGGGCCCTTCTTGCCCATGTGCTCCTCGTTGAGCTCGGTGATCTCCGTCTCACCGATGAAGATCAGCGACATCTCGGCGAGGCCGCGCACGCCCTCGTCGAGGAGCACGGCCGTGGCGAGACGCTGCCACCTCGCGACGTCGACCGGCACGACGTCCTGCTCATCGGCGCAGAACACGGTGGGTTCGCCCTCGCCGCCCACCTTGCGACGGCGCATCAGACGAGGTCTCTCGATCTCAGGCATCCTTGCGCCCCTCGTAGGCGGCGACGATGTCGGCCACGATGCGGTGGCGCACGACGTCTCCCGCCGTCAGGTGGACGAAGGAGAGTCCCTCGATACCGGTCAGCGTCCGCTCGAGACCCACGAGTCCGCTCCGGCCGTCGGGGACGTCGATCTGGGTGGTGTCGCCGGTGACGACCACCTTCGACCCGAACCCGATACGAGTGAGGAACATCTTCATCTGCTCGGGAGTCGCGTTCTGCGCCTCGTCGAGGATGATGAAGCTGTGGTTCAGCGTGCGACCACGCATGAACGCCAGCGGGGCGACCTCGACCATCTGCCGTTCGAGCAGTTTCTGGGCGCCCTCGGGCTCGAGCATGTCGTAGAGAGCGTCGTAGAGCGGCCGCAGGTACGGATCGATCTTGGCCATCAGGTCGCCGGGCAGGAAACCGAGGCGCTCGCCGGCCTCCACCGCCGGGCGGGTCAGGATGATCCTCTGCACCTGCTTGGTCTGCAGGGCGTGCACCGCCATCGCCACGGCGAGCCAGCTCTTGCCCGTACCGGCAGGTCCGAGCCCGAAGGTGACCACGTTGTGACGGATCGCGTCGACGTACTTCTTCTGCCCTGCCGTCTTCGGGCGGATCGGCTTGCCCTTCGCCCCGCGGAGGATGTCGTCGCCGAGGATCTTGCTCGGCCGTTCGTCGGCCCTCACCATGTCGATGCACCGGCTGACGACGGCCTCGTCGAGGACCTGACCCTTCTGGAGGACCACGACGAGTTCCTCGAAGAGACGCACGACCTGCGGCGACTGCTCGCCGACGACGTGGATCTCGTTGCCGCGCACGACCACGGTGGCCGACGGGAAGGCCCGCTCCACCTGGCGGAGTTGCGCGTCGCGATGACCGAGCAGGGCCGGCATCAGGTGGACGCCGGGCACGACGACGGTGGCGCCCGAAGGGGACCCGGCAAGAGTGCCGGAGTCGGCAGTGGGATTCATCGACACCGATTCCGTGGAACCATCGCTTCTACCGTAGCGAGTCCACCGTGGATTGCCGCGCCAGACCGCCCATACGGTGCGACGATGGGCAGGTGACCGACCCCCGAGGCACCCACCCGCGCCGCAGCGCCCCGCTCGGCGTGGTCCTCTTCACGTGGGCGCCACCCGTCCTGGCATGGGCCACGGGTGTGGCCGCGGTCGTCGCCCGGGAGACCACCGTGGCAGCACTCGCGCTCGTGGCCGCCATCGCCTCCTCGGTGTACGCGCCGTGGGCACGCCGCCGCTACGAGCAGCGCCGCGATGCCTTGCTGGAGCGGACCCAGATCGACGCCCTGACGGGACTCCCCAACCGAATCCTCCTGCTCCACCGTATCGAGCAACTGCTGCGCGGGTCGTGGAGCCGTGACGAGCACCCCTCGTTGCTGTTCGTCGACCTCGACCGGTTCAAGAACATCAACGACTCGTTCGGCCACGAGGCGGGCGACGAGGTCCTCGCCATCGTCGGTCGTCGTCTCCGGGACGCCGTCCCCTCCGACGCGACAGTCGCCCGCCTGTCGGGCGACGAGTTCGCCGTCCTCCTGCCCGCCGCTGCGTCCGAGGCATCGGCCGCGGAACTCGCCGAGGCACTGCTGATCGACATACGCGAGCCGCTCGCCCTGCGTCGCGGCGACCTGTTCATCACCGCCAGCATCGGTGTCGCCACGCTCAGCGCCACGAAGAACAGTTCGGCGCTCGACCTGCTCCGCAACGCCGACAACGCCATGTACCGGGCAAAGGACGCCGGTCGTGACTGTGTGGGCCACTACGACGCATCGATGCAGGAGCGGATCGCCCACCGGCTCGCGCTCGAGACTGCACTCCGGCGGGCCATCGAGCGCGACGAACTGCAGCTGTACCACCAGCCGATCCTCGACATCACCCGGGGAGAGGTCGTCGGCTTCGAGGCACTGATGCGCTGGCAGCGCGGCGAGGGCGACCTCGTGTCGCCGGCCGAGTTCATCCCGATCGCCGAGGACAACGGCACGATCGTCGAGATCGGAGCCTGGGCACTGCGCGAGGCCCTCGGCCAGCTGCGCGACTGGATCACCCACGGCGTCTGTGCCGCCGACGCGACGATGTCGGTCAACGTGTCACCCCGCCAGCTGTCCGATCCGGCCTTTCCCGACGTCGTGATGGGTGCGCTGGCCGGCGCCAGCCTCGACCCGTCGGCACTCTGGCTCGAGGTCACCGAGAGCCTGATGATCGGCGAACCCGAACTCGCACTCGACAGCCTTCGTTCCCTCGGCGAGCGCGGTGTGCGCATCGCCATGGACGACTTCGGCACCGGCTACTCGAGCCTGTCGCTGCTCCAGAAGTTCCCACTCCACAGGGTGAAGATCGACCGGGCCTTCGTCCAGGGCGTGGCCACCGATGGCGCCGACCGCAGTCTGGTGCGCACGATCATCGCCATGGCGTCCGCGCTCGACCTCGACCTCGTCGCCGAGGGAGTCGAGACGATGCCCCAGCTCGAGACCCTCGGACAACTCGGCTGCCACAAGGCGCAGGGCTATCTCATCAGCCGTCCTGTCCCTGCCGACGCCATGCGCACCACGGTCAGCGGGCTCGGACGCCTCGGGCACCTGCCCGGCATCGGCCCCGACTGATCACTTGCCGAGCCAGCGCCGGAAGCGCTGGATCGCGGAGTCACCATCCGTCGACCCCGCCTCGACCTTCGCCGGACGAACCGAGGCCGCACCTCCAGAACGGCACTGGCAGCGCTCTGCGCGGGGCACACCGGCCAGCACCGACTCGACATGGGCTCCACAGCCCGCCCACGTGGGCTTCTTGCACTGACGACAGGTCACACGACGACACATACCCCCGAGGGTATCATGTCGATTCTTCTCCGCCGCCGCCGGGCAGCAACGAGGATGCACTGGCGCTCTGGTCGACTGTGCGAGACTGGACTCAAGCGTCGTTCTACTGACGTTTCCCAGCGGCCAGGGACGGTCGCCGCTCATCTGGAAGGAACCATGAGACTTCGCTCACGTCGAGTTCTGCTCGGCACCGCACTGGCCATGATGGCCGCCCCGTTCGCCACCTCACTGTCGACGACAGTGGTGAGCGCCGCGGCTGGCGACATCAGCAACATCGATCACGCTGCCCCACTGCAGAACCTGTACGACCACAGCACGGGTGGCGGGTACTACAACGACGGCTCGACCACCTACGTGAAGAACGAACTCCAGGGCGAGGACTTCGCCTGCGGCGACCGCGTGACCTTCCTCGCCTACTTCGAGACGGCCGCCGATCCCGAGGCCGCTGAGCCCTTCTCGGTGCGCCTGACCCAGACCTTCACCACCGACACCACCGGACAGTCCGGTGTGGCCCTCTTCCCGATCGCCAACAGTGTCAAGATCAACAACGGCGATCCGGCACTCGTTCCGGCGACACCGACGGCTTTCGTCAACGGGTCGGGAACCGTCACCGCCTCGGGTGACGCGTTCACCTCCGGCTCCACCGAGTCGATCACCTACACCGTGCGCGGACTCCGCGCCGGCCAGCAGATCGTCACCCGCGTCGATGCCCGCATCGGCTGCCTGTACGAGGCGACCCCGACCGGCAACCTGCAGGCCGACCTCACGTCCGCCGTCGTCCTCGACCCGCTCAACGGTGACGAGGATGCCGGGTCCGGTGCTCAGACGATCAACTTCCGCAACGTCGCCAACCTCACCAACCTCGGCCAGCCGGCCCTGGTGGTCGAGAAGACGGTCATGGCGGACGGTGGTACCTGCGGCATCGATGATGCCCCGAGCATCAACGTGGCCATCGATGCTCCCGTCACCTACTGCTACGTCGTCACCAACGCCGGCACCGGCCCCGCCCTCGACGTGACCCTCATCGACGACATGGCCACCCCGCTCGACAACAGCGACGACGTCGTCCTCACTCTCGATGGCCTCACCGACGAGGACGGCGACACCAACGCCGATGACCTCGGTGCGACACCGGCGACCGCCGAGCTCGCGGGAGTGTCGTACAGCACGTCCGGCGAGTTCACCAACACGGCCACGGCGTCGTCCGACGGTGGCACGTACACCGCCACGGCGACCGCTGTCGTGAGCACCGAGCCGGTCGATCCGGAGATCCCGTACATCTCGCTCACCAAGTCGCGGGTCGGCTCGGAGTCCGTGGCACTCGGTGACGACATCACCTACCGCCTCGTCGCCACCAACGACAGCATCGCCCTGACGCTCGACGATGTCACCATCGTCGACGACAACGCCGTCATCACCGACTGCGACCAGGACATGCCGGCCTCGCTCGCCCCCGGTGAGTCGCTGGTCTGCACGGCTGTCCACACGGTGACCCAGGCCGACGTCGACGCCGGTGAGGTCATCAACGTCGCGACCGTCGACGGCTACGAGGCCACGACCGACTCGAACCTCGACGGCGTCGCCTCGAACGCCGTGGTCGTCGTGCTCGCCGCCATGCCGGTCACCGGCAGCAGCGACGGTCTGGTGACCCTCGCCCTGTTCGTGTTCGGCCTCGGCATCCTGGTGGCGGTCTACAGCCGCCGCGAGACGCTGGCCTGACACCTCGTCAGTCCTGACGCACGAGGCCCCGCCGGATGACCGGCGGGGCCTCGTCGCGTCAGGAGAGCCCGAGCTGGTCGAGGGCGACGCCCTTCAACCGCTTGTAGTCGACCTTGCCGTTGGGGGCCCGGCCGATCGTGTCGACGAGCACCAGGTGGCGGGGCGCCTTGTAGTGCGCCAGGTTGGCCTTGACGTGGTCGGAGAGTTCGCCGAGCGTCGGGGTGGCCCCGTCCGCCGCCTCGACCACGGCGCAGATCGATTCACCGAACCGAGCGTCGGGGATCCCGACGGCCACGGCGTCACGGACCGAGGAGTGCGTCTTGAGTGCCTCCTCGACCTCCTCGGGGAACACCTTCTCTCCCCCGGTGTTGATGCACACCGAACCACGACCGAGCAGCACCAGCGTGCCGTCGAGGTTGACCTCGGCCCAGTCGCCGGGAACACTCCAGCGCGATCCCTCGAAGGTCCGGAAGGTCTGGGCCGTCTTGGCCTCGTCTTTGTAATAGCCGAGCGGAATGAATCCGCCGACGGCGACCAGACCGCGCTCCCCCGACCCCGGCTCGACACGGCGGCCGTCCTCGGTGAACACCGCGCAGGCCGGTCCGATCTGGAAGCGGGCGGTCTGCGTGGTGCCGCCGGCAGTGGAGACCGACGCACCCATCCCGACCGCCTCTGACGACCCGAACGAATCGAAGATCGCGATGTGCGGGAGGTGTCCGAGGAGACCCTGCTTGTTCTCCTGACTCCACATCACACCAGACGACGACATCATCATCAGGCTCGAGAGGTCGTGTCGGCCCGGGTTGGCATCGAGCGACTCGAGGATCGGTCCGGCGAAGGCCTGACCGACGATCACCATCGAGTTGACGCGGTGAGCGGTCACCTCGCCGAGCAGTTCATCGACGTCGAAGTGCCGCGACGGCAGGGTGACGATCGCCCCACCGAGGTTCATCGCGATGAAGCTCGAGAACTGACCGGTCCCGTGCATCAACGGACACGCCGAGAGCATCACGAACGGCGCGGCGGCCGGGTCGATCCGCGAGACGAGTTCGTCGACGTCGGCCGCTGGTCCGAGACCGAGGATCGCCTGGCCTCCGGCACCGAGGACGTTGAACAGGTCGTCCTGCCGCCACATCACACCCTTGGGCATGCCCGTCGTGCCACCGGTGTAGAGCAGGAGGAGGTCGTCGGGGCTGCGACCCCAGGGTCCACGCACCGGCCCGTCGTCCCGCTGGGCGACCACGGCGTCGTAGTCGACCGCCCACTCGGGGGTCGTGTCACCCGGATCGGTGACGCAGTACCAGCGCTTCACACCCGGCAGTTCGTGGCGGACCCGCTCGACGAGCGGGAGGAAGACCGAGTGGAACACGACGGCCTCTGCGTCGGCATTGCCGAACAGGTACACGATCTCGTCATGCCCGTATCGGTAGTTGGTGTTGACCGGCGCCAGACCCGCCTTGAACGCGGCGATGTAGGTCTCGAGGTACTCGGGACAGTTGTGGAGGTACGCCGCCACCTTCGCCTGATGGCCCAGTCCGGCAGCGAGCATGTCAGCTGCCAGCGCATCGGCACGGGCGTCGAACTCACCCCAGGTGATCGTCCGTCGGCCCTGTACCTGGCACGGGCGTCCGGGCACCGCTCGCGCGATCGCCTCGTAGACGTCCGCGAAGTTCCATGCGGTCATGTCTCCCCCTTCATCCGCCGTCGCCGGCTCCCCGGGGTGAGTCTGCCATCCCGAAAGGAGCAGCGCCGACGCGAACAGGTCCCGGCGGTCGAACCGCCGGGACCCGTCTCGTGGAGGCGACGATGGGAATCGAACCCATGTGGAGGGCTTTGCAGGCCCTTGCCTCAGCCACTCGGCCACGTCGCCGTCGGAGCACGATAGCGGCGATTCGGCGCAGGGCGACGCACGACCTGCGGGCCACCGCTACCGTCGGCACATGGTCCGTCGTTCCGCTGCCGCCGTCCTCCTCGTCGCCCTCCTTGCCGCCTGCTCCGGCGGCGACGACACGAGCACCACCACTGGTGCACCCGCCGAGACGACCACCGTCGAGACCGTCGCTCCTGAGACCACTGCTGCGGCGACGACCGCCGTCGAGACCACGGCGGCCGCACCCGAACTGTCGGAGTGGGAGCAGTTCCAGGAGGCCGGGCCGTACCTCACGGGCTCGACGACACTCGTGCTCGAGAAGGGGCCGTCGGTCGAGGTCTGGTATCCGGTGTCGCCGGCAGAGGGTGTCGAGGCGGCGGACATCACCTACGACGTGCGTGACTTCGTGCCCGAGTCGATCCGCTCCATCCTCACGGGTGACGCCCCGGCGACCTACACCTTCTCCGGCGTCCGCGACGGCGCCGTCGCCGACGGGACCTTCCCCGTCGTGCTGTTCAGCCACGGCTTCACCGGCATGCGTCTGCAGAGCACGTTCCTCACCAGCCACCTCGCCTCGTGGGGCATGATCGTCGTCTCGTCCGACCACCCGTCGCGCGACCTCGCCGGCGTCCTTGGCGGGACCGCCAGCGGCGACCGCGCCGACGCTGTCGACGATCTCCTCTCGGCCCTCGAACTGGTGCTCGCTGATCCGATGCTCGGCGCCCACGCCGATGGCGAGATGGTCGCGGCTGTCGGTCACTCGGCTGGTGGCGGCACGGTTCTCGCCGCTGCTTCCGATCCGCGCATCGACGGCTACGTCTCGATGGCATCCGGCGCCTTCGCCGCCGAGGGCCAGACCGCCGAACTCCCCGCCAAGCCCTCGTTCTTCCTGGCAGGTTCGGTCGACGCCGTGGTCCCGGCCACCGAGGCCACGCAGCCCGCCTTCGACGCCGCTCCGTCACCGAGCGCTCTCTGGATCCTCGACGGTGTCGGCCACAACGGCTTCGACGACTTCTGCACCTTCGGCAACGGAACCGGCATCATCGGTGTCGCCGAGGCCTCGGGTCTCGGTGCTCTCCTCGATGCCCAGCCGCAGCTCCGCGCCCTCGGCGAGGACGGTTGTGTGGCGCCCGCCGTGGCAGTCGACACGACGTTCCCGATCGTCCGTCACGCCGTGACCGCATGGCTCCGCCAGCTCTTCGCCATCGACACAGTGGCCTCCGGGATCGCCTCGGTTCCGGCGGGCACCTACCCGGTCGAGGTCACCGTCAGCACGAAGTGAGGTATGCAGGGTCGAAGGCCGGCCGCGAGAAGACCTCGCGCACCATCGGCTCGAAGTGCTCGAGCGACTCGGAGTCGTAGTCGGGGTCGAACGCCGCCTGGTCCCAGCGGAGGCAGAACCGTTCGCACGACGCGAACCACGGGTGGTCGCGGTAGGCGTCACGGGCATCGGGGTCGAGGCCGAGGTGGTGCCCGTAGTACTTCTGCTGGAAGATCCCGTGCATGTTCACCACCCACGTCACCTCCTCGCTCACGTAGGGCCGCAGGATCGAGGCCGCCATCTGGGAGTGGTTCTCCGGGGCGAGGGCGTCGCCGATGTCGTGAACGAGGGCAGCGACGATCCAGTCGATGCCAGCCCCGTCACGCTCCGCACGGGTGGCCGACTGCACCGAATGCTCGAGGCGCGAGACTCGGTAGCCCGCCAGGCCGTCGCCGAGCACCCGGAGGCCCTCGAGGATCCTGTCGGGGAGTGCATCGATGTACTGGCGCTCGAGACCGTGGAGGAACTCGTACTCCTCCCGTGTCCCGTCCTGCATCTGGATGAACGACACCTGCTTCATGGGCCAACTCTACGACGATCACGGCACTGGGGTTTGTTAGTCTCCCATCGTCTGTCCGTCTTCGACGGGGCACTTCTGGGGGGAAAGCCATGACGACATCGCGACGCGACTTCCTGCGACACTCGGCCCAGCTGGGAGCGGCGCTCGGCGTCGCACCCGCCATCCTCGCCGCGTGTGGCGGCGACGACGAGACGTCCACCACTGCCGGCCCGATCGCCGACGGCCTCGAACCCGAGGCCGGTCCGCTGCGGATCGTCAACTACGCCGACTACATCAACCCCGACGTGATCGTCGACTTCGAGACGAAGTACGGCGTGAAGGTGGAGGTGTCGTCGATCACGACCGACACCGAGAGCGTCACCAAGCTGGCCTCGGGCGCACTCAAGGTCGACCTCAACCACTCGATGTCGACGACGTCGGTGGGCAACCTCATCGCCGGCGGACTCCTCCAGCCGCTCAACAAGAGCTACATCCCCAACCTCGCCAACGTCGTGCCCGCGTATGCCGACCCGTGGTACGACAAGGGTGGCGTCTACACGGTGCCCTACACATACTTCGGTACCGGCATCGGATACCGCGCCGACCGGATCGACCCGGCACAGGTCGAGGAGTGGGGCTGGGACACGCTCTGGAACGCCACCGACTTCAAGGGCCAGGTCAGCGTGCTCGACGACGAGCGCGAGGCACTCGTGATGGCGATGCTCCGTCGAGGTCTCACCGACGTCAACACCACCGACAAGGCCGTCATCGACACTGCGCTCGCCGACCTGCTCGAACTCCTCGACCTCGTCAACGTCAAGGTGAACATCGAGGGATACAAGGACATCCCCGAGGGCACCACGACCGTCGCCCACACGTGGAGCGCCGACATGATCACGGGCGCTGCCGGCTACATGCCGGAGGGAACCGACCCCAGCGTGCTCGGCTTCTGGCATCCGCCGGCGGGCAAGTACCTGGTCTCGAACGACAGCATGGGTGTCATGGCCAACGCCGAGCACCCGGTGCTGGCGCACCTCTGGATCAACCACATCACCGACAACGCCGTCGCCGAGAAGAACTTCTCGTGGGTCGGGTACCTGCCCGTGATCACCAAGCTCGATGCCGACTACGTGATCGGCGCGGGCCTCGTTCCCGAGAACCTCCGCAACTGCGTGCCGACCGCCGACGAGATCGCCCAGGGGCTCTTCCTCCGGCCGCTCGACCCGGACGGCATCGCCCTCTACGAGCAGGCCTGGTCGACCTTCCGGGCCGGCTGACACGTGGCCGACTCCCGTCGCCCACGGACGTCGTGGGCACCGTTCGCGCTTCCCGGCGTCGGCTGGCTCGTCGCCTTCTTCGTCCTGTCGGTCTATGCGGTGGTCGCCGTCGCTCTCGGGAGCACCGATCCCCTCCTGAGGACCGCCCGGCCGGCGTGGAACCCCGCTGACTGGGACACGACTGCGCTCACGAAGGTGATCTCACGGGTAGTGGGTGGCGACCTCGGCCACGTCGTGACCCGGACGTTCGGGTTCGTCGCACTCGCCCTCGTCGGCTGCGTGCTCATCGGGTATCCGGTCGCGTACTACGCGGCCCGCGGCGCGCACCGCGGGCGCAAGATCCTGCTGATCGCCCTCGTCCTGCCGTTCTGGATCAGTTACCTCATGCGGATGATGGCGTGGACGAACCTGCTGCAGCCCGACGGCTACGTCAACAAGGTCCTCGAGGTCCTGCACCTGCAGAGCGAACCGCGCAACTGGCTCGACGGCGACTGGTACACCGTGGTCATCGGCCTCGTGTACGGCTACGTCCCCTTCTTCATCCTGCCGCTGTACTCCGTGCTCGAACGGCTCGACGGTCGCCTCCTCGAGGCGGGCCGCGACCTCGGGGCCACCGCCCGTCAGACCTTCTGGCACGTCACGGTGCCGTTGTCACGACCCGGTCTGATGGCCGCCAGCGTGATCACGATCCTGCCGATGTTCGGCGACTACTACACGAACACCTATCTCACGAGCGGCTCGCCGCGCACCGAGATGATCGGCAACCAGATCGAGTTCTACCTGCGCGGCTCGAGCCAACCGCAGACGGGAGCCTCACTCGTCCTCGTCCTGATGGTGATGCTCTTCGCCCTGATGGCGTACTACCTGGTGACCACCGCCCGCGAGCAGAGGATGGCCCGATGACGCGCCGCAGGTTCCCCGCCCTCGCCGCCGTCTCGTGGCTCTACGTGCTCTGGTCGTTGCTCCCGATCCTGGTGGCAGTGCGGATCTCGTTCAACAGCGGCAAGAGCCGCTCGTCGTTCCAGTCGCCCTCACTGCGGTGGTACACCTCCGACCCCACGGCGTCGGTCCTGCACGACGAGAGCCTCCACACCGCCCTGTCGAACACGCTCGTCCTCGCCCTGTGCACCATGCTCATCGCCACCCCGATCGGTGTCGCTCTCGCGATCGGGCTGCATCGCTGGAAGGGACGCACCTCGCAGGCGGCCAACGGCCTCGTCCTCGTCCCGATCGTGACCCCGGAGATCGTCTTCGGCGTGGCGCTGTTCCTCGTCTTCAGCCAGCTCTACACCGGCATCCCCCAGGGATTGTCACGACAGGTCCTCGGTCACGTCACGTTCACGCTCTCGTTCGTGGTCATCATCATCCGTGGTCGCCTGGCCGCCGTCGGGACCGAGTACGAGGAGGCAGCCCGCGACCTCGGCGCCACCCGGCTCCAGGCCGTCCGACTCGTGCTCCTCCCCTTGCTCGCACCGGCGATCTTCGCCTCGCTGATGGTGGTGTTCGCCACCTCCGTCGACGACTTCGTGATCTCCTCGTTCCTCTCCACAGGAGCCGGCACCGAGACCGTTCCCATCCGGATCTACTCGGGCGCGAAAGCCGGCTCCACGCCCGCACTCAACGCCCTCGCCGTCGTGATGCTCGTCATCACCCTCTCGGCAGCCGGTCTCGCCGCCCTCGTCATGCGCACGATGCGTTCGCGCACGGGAATGGGTGCCGCACTCACTGACGCCGGCGGTCTGGCGGGCCTCGGGGGTTGAGGCTCCCGCGACCCGTTCCGGCCTGCCACAATGGCCCACTCGGAGGACATGATGACCACCACCACTGCACCCCGCTTCGTCCGCGCTGACGGACCCGACAAGGTCACCGGCTCCGGCCGGTACGCCGCCGACCTGACCCTCACGGGCATGCTCACAGCGAAGTTCCTGTACGCCGGCGTCAGCCATGCGCGCATCGTGCGACTCGACGTCACTGCTGCCCGCGCCCTGCCCGGCGTGTTCGCGGTGATCACCGCCGACGACGTGCCGGACCATCGCTTCGGTGGGTTCGTCCAGGACCGCACTCTGTTCGCCCGCGACGTCGTCCGGTACGAGGCCGAGATCGTCGCGGCTGTCGCCGCTGTCGATGCCCCGACGGCCCAGCGTGCACTCAACGCGATCGTCGTCGAGTACGAGGCACTGCCCGTCGTGAACGACATCGAGGCCGCTCTCGCTCCCGACTCCCCGCTCGTGCACCCCGACTGGGAGTCGTACGGCGGAGTGCCCGTGCTCGTCCGCAACGGCAACGACGCCTCGATGGCCAGCATCAGCAAGGGCGACGTCGACGCCGGGATGGCCGAGGCCGATGTCGTGGTGACCAGCCGCTACGTGGCCGACGGCTGTCATGCGGCACCGATCGAACCGCGGGCCGTGGTCGCCCAGTGGGAGGGCAACAAGGTCACGATCTGGTCGAGCACGCAGGTTCCCTTCGACGCCCGCGCCGGCGTCTGCGAGACCCTCGACCTCCCCGCCAACCGGGTCAGGATCATCGTCCCGCACCTCGGCGGAGGCTTCGGCGGCAAGTGCGGGTTCCACTACGAGGCCCACGTCGCCGCCCTGGCCCGCGCCGCACGTCGTCCCGTGCGCCTGCAGTTCAGCCGCCGGGAGGAGTTCCTCGCCCCCGACAAGCGGCGCGAGGGCATCGTCTACGAACTCGAGACGGGTGTGCGCAACGACGGGACCATCACCGCCCGACGCGCCTGGCTGGCGCTCGACAACGGCGCCTACACGAGCGATGCCGGTTTCTTCAGCCAGCTCGCCTGCATGCACGCCCTCGGCCCGTACCGGATCCCGAACGTGCACGCCGAGGCCCATCTCGTCTACACGAACCACCAGCCGAGCGGTTCGGTGCGCGCCCCAACGGCACCGCAGACCTGCTGGGCGGTCGAGTCGCACACCGACGAGGTCGCCCGTGCGATCGGGATGGACCCGGTCGAGTTCCGGCTGCACAACGCCGTCGACACCGGGGTCGAGGGTGCCAGCGGTCAGGTCTACGGGGAGATCGGCCTGAAGGAGTGCATCCGCCTCGCTGCGCAGGACGCCGGTTACGGCACGGCCCTCCCCGACGACGAGGCCATCGGACTCGCCATCGGTTGGTGGCCCTCGTTCTCGGTCCCGTCGGGCGCCTACGTCAAGATCGACGGTGACGGCAGTGGACAGATCATCACCGGCGCACAGGAGTGTGGCACCGGTGCGGTGATGACCCTTCGTCAGCTCGCGGCCGACGAACTGGGCATGAAGCCCGAGGACTTCGAGCTCGTCTACCAGGACACCAGCGTCGCCCCCTACGACATGGGTGCGACCGGATCACAGACCCTGTTCAACAACGGCCGCGCCGTCGTGGCGGCAGCGGCCCAGATCGCCCAGCAGCTCAAGGAGCTCGCTGCCCAGCACCTCGAGGCCGACCCGGCCGACATCGTGCTCGCTGACGGGACGGCCTCGGTGGCCGGCACCCCGAGCAAGGGTGTGGCCATCACCGAACTCGCCGCCACCGCCGCCGGTGGCGAACTGCTCATCGGCCACGGTTCGGGCATGCCACCTTCCGCACCGGAGGTGACCGGCAGTACGTGTGTCGGCGACCTCGGGATGAGCGCGTGGGTCGCCCCGCAGTTCTCGTGCCACGCAGCGCGAGTCCGCGTCGACCGCGACACCGGTGTGGCCCGTGTGCTGCACGTGAGTGCTGCCCACGACTCGGGGACGATCATCAACCCGATCGGCGCGCAGGGCCAGGTCGAGGGCGCCGTGCTGATGGGGATCGGCCAGGCGCTCACCGAGGGAACCCGCTACTCCGACGACGGCCGCCAGCGCAACGCCGGGCTGCTCGAGTACAAGCTCCAGACCTGCGCCGATGCCCCGACCATCTCGGTCCAGTTCGTCGAGATCGCCACGCCCGACGCCGGACCCCGTGGCGCCAAGGGTCTCGCCGAGGCACCCAACGTCCCCACACCGGGTGCGGTCGCCAACGCCATCGCCCGCGTGATCGGAAAGCCCGTCCGACAGTTGCCCATGACCGCGGAGCGGGTGTGGACGACCGCCACCGAGGAGGCACCGTCATGAGCTTCATCATCGCCACGACCGTCGACGAGGCCCTCGCCGCTCTCGCATCCGGCGCACGGCCGGTCGCCGGTGGGAGCGACCTCGTGGTCGGTGCCCGTCACGGCAAGGCTCCCCTGCCCGCCGACATCGTCGCCATCGACCGCATCGTCGGCCTCGACTGCATCGAGATCACCGACTCCGGGGCCTGCATCGGGGCTCTCGCCAACCACCACGCGATCGAGGGCCACGCCGTCCTCGGCACTCGCTGGTCGGCCCTCGCCGACGGCAGCGCACTGGTCGGTTCACCGAGCACCCGCAACGTCGGGACGCTCGGCGGAAACGTGATGAACGCCTCCCCCGCGATGGACACCGGTGCACCGCTCGTGGTGCTGGGAGCAGAGGCCGAACTCGTCTCCGCGGCACGCGGAGCACGGCGGCTGTCGATGGCCGAACTCTGGACCGGCCCTGGCCGCACCAGCGCCGCACCCGACGAGCTCTGCGTCGCCGTGCACCTGCCCGTGCTCCCTGAGCGCAGCGGTAGCGCGTACGTGCGCCTCGAGTACCGACGAGCGATGGAGATCGCCGTGGTCGGCGCGGCAGCGATGGTGACCCTCGCCGCCGATGGCTCGATCGCCTCCGTGCGCGTGGCCCTCACCGCCGTCGGCCCCACCATCCTCGAGGTCACCGGCCTCTCCGGGGGCCCGGTCACCGATGTCGCCACCGCAGCCGCTGCTGCGGCCTCGTCGCAGGCCACCCCGATCAGCGACCTCCGCGCCAGCGACGCCTACCGACGCCACTCCGTCGGTGTCATGGCCCGTCGGGCCGTCGAGGCCGCCGCCCGACGTGCGTCGGGCGAGAGCATCCCTGTCCCCCTCAACCGCGCCGTCGGCATCGGAGCAGCATCATGAGCACCGCACCCCTCACCTCACACGACGACACCGTCGGCATCACGCTCCGCGTGAACGGCCTCGACTACCCGGTCTCGGTCGGCCAGGGACGCAACCTGCTCAGCGTGATCCGCACCGAGATCGGCCTCACCGGCACGAAGGAAGGCTGCGACGACTGCGAGTGCGGCGCCTGCATGGTGCTCGTCGATGGTCGCCCCGTGAACTCGTGCAGTTACCTGGCCGCGCAGGCACACGGCCGTGAGATCACCACCGTCGAGGGCCTCACCACCGACGGCGAGATGCACCCGCTCCAGTGCAACATCCTGGAGGAGGGCGGGGTCCAGTGCGGCTTCTGCACCCCGGGCATGCTGGTCTCGGCGACCGCCCTGCTCGCCCGCACGCCGCAGCCCACCGACGAGGAGATCCGCATCGGGCTCTCCGGCAACCTGTGCCGCTGCACGGGCTACGCCAAGATCGTCGCCGCCGTGCGCCGTACCGCCGAGGGCTGACGGC
>JBEBDM010000339.1:0-2595 GCA_041156905.1 Actinomycetota bacterium
GGGTGGCTACCCCGGTGGGCTGCCCGTGGTGAAGGGCGACCCGCTCTTCCCGCGCCGCTGAGACCGACCGCGAGGAGATGCACATGACCGGCTACGTCGACTCGCACTGCCACCTGCACGACACGCGTGGCGCCGACGTCGACGAGGTCGTGGCCGCGGCAATCGCCGCTGGCGTCACCACGATGATCGATGTTGGTTGCGACGCTGCCACCACGGCGAACGCGATCGAGATGGCCCGCCGCTATCCGGGGCTCGTGTACGCCACGGCTGGACTCCATCCGCACGAGGCGGTACACGGCATCGACACGATCCTGCCGTTCCTCGCCGAGCCGGAGATCGTCGCGATCGGCGAGTGCGGCCTCGACTACTACTACGACCACTCACCGCGTGATCTGCAGCGCGCGGCGTTCGCCGCCCAGATCCAGTTGGCCCACGAACACGAGTTGCCGCTCGTCATCCACACCCGCGAGGCGTGGGACGACACCTTCGACGTTCTTGCCGCCGAGGGCGTGCCGTCAGGCACCGTGTTCCACTGCTTCACCGGCGGCCCCGACGAGGCCAGGCGCTGCCTCGACATCGGGGCGTACCTCAGTTTCTCGGGCATCGTCACCTTCGCGAGCGCGGCCGATGTGCAGGCCGCCGCGACCATGTGCCCGCTCGACCGGATGCTCGCCGAGACCGACAGTCCGTACCTCGCCCCAAAGCCGCATCGCGGTCGCCCGAACCGACCCGGATTCGTGACCCACGTGGTGCAGTTCCTCGCCGACCTGCGCGACCAGCCGCTCGAGCAGGTCCGGGAAGCCACGGCAGCGAACGCCTGCCTTGTATTCCCCAGGGTCGCTGCCTAGCCTTTTCCTGATGAACCGGTACGACCGTCGCCGAATGACGGCCGCCATGATCTTCACCGTGGTGGCCCTCTCGGCCGTGTGGTTCTTCAACCGCGAAGCGGAGCAGGGGTCCGCCGCACTTCCGTCGGGCAGTTCGGTGGTCGGAGCCGGTTCCGACACTGCTCCCCCGACCACCGAGTACGTCCCGCCCGTCCCCGGCTTCGTCGACGGTGGCGGACTCGCTGTCCAGCCCCAGACGGTCGGGATCCTCGTCGGCACCTCACCCACCGGCAACCAGTTCAACGGGCGGGCCTCGTACCAGTACTTCCGCGGCGCCACGATGTCGGCCTGCACGACCAACCGCGTCGCACTCGGGACCGTCATCTCGATCACCAACCTCGACAACGGCCAGTCGATCCAGTGCGTGAACTCGATCGGCACCGGCATGCCACCCGACGTCGACATCGTCATCGACACCCAGGTGTTCGCCCAGCTCAGCAACCTCTCGGACGCCCCGATCCCCGTCCGCATCTCCTGGTGACACGTGCACGGCCGCGGTGACATCACCGAACTCCTCGCGCGTCACGGACTGGCACCCCGACGCGATCTCGGCCAGAACTTTGTCGCCGACGCCAACACCGTGCGCCGCATCGCCCGCCTCGCCGAGATCGGACCCGGCGATCACGTCGTCGAGATCGGCCCCGGCCTCGGCTCACTGACACTCGCACTCGCCGAGACGGGCGCTCACGTGGTCGCCGTCGAGGTCGACCGTGGCATCGTTCCCGTGCTGCGCGAGATCACCAGTGGCCTCGAGAACGTGACCGTGGTCGAGGCCGACGCGATGACGGTCGACTGGCCGGCCCTGCTCTCCGCCCACGGACCCGCCGACGCTCGCTGGGTCCTCGTGGCCAACCTCCCGTACAACGTGGCCACTCCGCTCGTCTGCGACCTCCTCGACGGCGTCCCGGCCATCGAGCGGATGCTCGTGATGGTCCAGCGTGAAGCCGCCGAGCGCTTCGGCGCAGCCCCCCGCACCCCGCAGTACGGGGCCGTGAGCGTCAAGGTCGCCTACTGGGGTTCGTCACGGATCGCCGGGCTCGTCCCCGCCAGCGTCTTCGTCCCCCGGCCGAACGTCGAGTCGGCACTCGCCGACATCCGACGACGCCCCTCGCCCGCCGTGGAAGGGGTCGAGCCCGAGGCCCTGTTCGCCCTCGTGCGCGCCGGCTTCGGCCAGCGTCGCAAGATGCTCCGTCGCTCACTCGCCGCCCACGTGACGGCCGAGCAGTTCGAGGCAGCTGGCATCGACGGGCAACGACGCGCCGAGGAGCTCACGGTCGAGGAATGGGGACGTCTGGCGCGCGTCGTCGGGAGCGTCGCGGCGTGAGTCGTCCTGTCGAGGTCGTCGCTCCGGCCAAGGTGACCCTGTCTCTGCGCCTCACCGGCGTCCGCGATGACGGCTACCACCTGATCGACGCCGAGATGGTCTCACTCGAGTGGGGCGACACCCTGACCATCACCGAGGGAGGCTCGGGCCTCTCCGCCGACGGACCCTTCGCCGACGGGATGCCGCTCGACGACAGCAACCTCGTCGCCAAGGCGCTCGACATCACCGGCCGCAACGCACACGTCCACCTGCACAAGGCCCTCCCCCACGGTGGTGGCCTCGGGGGTGGCTCGAGTGACGCAGCCGCGGTGCTGCGCTGGGCCGGCTGGTCCGACGTCGTCGGGGCGTCACGCCTCGGCGCCGACGTCAGCTTCTGTCTCGTGG
>JBEBDM010000340.1:0-5379 GCA_041156905.1 Actinomycetota bacterium
CCAGCGGCGTACCGGCCTCGACGGTGAGCGCGTACGCCGAGACGTGTGGCGGCTCGAGTGCCAGCACGGCCTCGATGGTCGTACGCCAGTCGTCGAGACTCTCCCCCGCCCCGCCGTAGATCAGGTCGAGGTTGATCCGCTCCAGACTGGCAGTACGAGCCGCAGCGACCGCCGAGCGTACGTTCTCGGGGCGGTGTCGCCGACCGAGCGAGGCCAGCACGTGGGGCACCATCGACTGCACACCCATGCTCACCCGGTTCACGCCGCCCGCGACGTACGCCTCCATCAGCGACGGTGTCACGTCATCGGGATTGCACTCGACCGTCACCTCTGCACCGGGCACGAGGGGGATGTGCGCGAGGACGCGCATCAGACCCTCCGGGTCGACCGCGGTCGGTGTCCCACCGCCGACGAAGACGCTCGTCACCGGGCCGAGGGCAGCACGATCGATCTCGGCCGCCATCGCCGCCAGGTAGTCGTCCTGCAGGTGATGGCGATCGGTCCAGGTCGCAAACGCGCAGTAGTCGCAACGCGACGCGCAGAACGGGACGTGGACGTAGACCCCGAACGGGGCCACTCCCTCAGGAACGGAAGAGGAGGTCGAGTGCATCGAGCCGCTGGCCGACCTGATCGACCGGCACGTCGAGCATCGCGGCGATGGCCCGCTGGTCGTCGCCGCGCACCGTGATCACCTTGCCGTTGAAGTCCTGACGCTGGACCTGGATGAGGCGCAGGAAACGGGTCAGCATCTCGAACGTGGGCCCCGTGAGCTGGCTGAGCTTGAGCAGGTCGACGGCGAGCTTCTTGCTGGCGCCCTCGCCCTCGGCCGGGGCGACGACCTCCTCACGCGGGAGGAGCTGGTCGACGGGCACGTTGTAGAACTTGGCGAGGCGCTCGAGACGCGGCACCGAGATGGCACGCTCGCCACGCTCGTAGGCGCCGAGCACCGAGGCCTTGAACTCCTCACCGGAGGTCGCCTCGACCTCCTGCAGGGAGAGTCGCTTCTGGCGGCGGATGACGCGGAGTCGCTCGCCGACCTTGCGGCTGTAGGGCGAGGAAGTTGCGTCGTCGTCGAATTCGCTGCTCACCCGGTCAGTGTGTCACAGAGTGGCGACAATGACAACGCAGGGTGAGATTCCTACGCTCCGTGATCGATCGGGCACAGTGCGGTCCATTGTGCAGCAGCCGTCACCGCTGCCGTCTCGACACGCAGGATCGTCGGGCCGAGGGCCACCTGGCCGTGTCCGGCGGCGATCTCGGCCGGCGAGAACCCGCCCTCCGGGCCCACCACGAGGTACCCCGGCAAGGGCTCGAGCGCCGCCATCGCCGGTCCGCCCGGCTCGCACAGGACTGCGGCGGGGTGCTCGGCGAGGAACCCTCCGGCCTCGACAGGTCCGTCGAGGGTCGGGAGCCACACACGTCGGCTCTGCGAGGCAGCCGAGCGGACGATCCGGCCCAACCGTTCGACGGACTTCGCAGCCCGTTCGCGGTCCCAGCGGACGACCCCGCGCTCACAGTGCAGCAGCACGATCCGGTCGACACCGAGCTCGGTCAGCTTCTCGACCATCCACTCCAGACGATCGCCCTTCGGGATCGCCGCAGCCACGGTCAGGGCCACGACACGCCGGTCGTGATGAACAGGACCGGCGGCGACGACGCCATCGGCCGACCACCGCGCCAGCCTCCACGAACCCCTGCCGTCCGACAACGAGACCGGCTCCCCGTCCCGGAGACGGAGCACACGCGACAAGTGGTGGCGGTCGTCCTCGCCCAGTACGGGCACCTCGAGGTCGTCGACGTAGACGTGCGCAGCGCTACCCCGCAGGTCGGGGTTCACTGGAACGCCGACTTGATCCGCGAGATCAGCCCTTGCTCGGTGTGGATCTCCTCGCCGCGCGATTCGGCGAACTTGCGCAGCAGCTCGGTCTCGAACTCGGTGAGCTTGGTGGGCACTCGGACGTCGACGACGACCCGCAGGTCGCCGCGCCCCCTGCCCTGCAGACGCGGCACGCCGCGCTGCCGGAGCACGAACTCGCGTCCGGGCTGGGTGCCCGGCGGGATGACGATCTCCTCGTCACCATCGAGCGTCTCGAGGTCGAAACGGGCCCCGAGCGACGCCTGGGCGATCGAGATCGGAAGCTCGGTGACGAGGTCGTCGCCCTCACGACGGAAGACGTCGTGCGGAGCGACCCGGATGTGCACGTAGAGGTCGCCCGCCGAACCACCACGCGGACCCACCGCCCCACGACCGGTCAGGCGCAGGGTCGTGCCGGTGTCGACTCCTGCGCGGACCTCGACCTGATAGGTGCGTTCGGTGATGACCCGGCCATCACCCCGGCACCCCTCGCACGGCGTGACGATCACTCGGCCGAGCCCGCTACAGCGCGGGCACGCCGAGGTGGTGACCATCTGGCCGAGCATGCTCTGACGAACACGCTGCACCTGGCCACGGCCGTTGCAGTCGCTGCAGGTCACCGGCTCGGTTCCCTGACCGGCCCCACTGCCGCCACAGTCGTCGCAACGAACAGCGGTACGGACGGGAACCGCGACCGTGTCGCCGAACACCGCCTGGACGAAGCTGACGTCAGCGACGACCTCGAGGTCTTGTCCGCGGGGTGGACCCGACGGACCGCGCGACCCGAAGCCACCACCGAATCCGCTACCGCCGCCGCCGAACAGGTTCTCGAACAGGTCGCCGAGTCCGGACGCCCCGAAGAAGTCACCGCCGGGGCCACCGGACGCACCACCCACGCCCTGCTCGCCGAACCTGTCGTAGCGGGCACGCTGTTCGGGATCGCTGAGGACCTCGTAGGCCTTCGCGACCTGCTTGAAGCGCTCCTCGGCCGCCGGATCGCCCGGGTTGGCGTCGGGATGGAGTTCTCGGGCGAGGCGGCGGTACGCCTTCTTGAGTTCGTCGGGCGATGCCTGGCGGCCCACACCGAGCAGCTCGTAGTAGTCAGCCATGCTGCTGGTTCTCCAGTCGGCGGCCGAGACGGTCGCTCACTGCCTCCACCGTCGCGAGCGCCTGGGGGTAGTTCATACGCGTCGGGCCGAGCACGCCGACCGTGCCGACCTGCTCACCGTCGACCACGACGGGCTTCACCACGACCGAGCACGCAGCGAGAGGCTCGACGCCGTGCTCAGCCCCGATCGCGACAGAGAGCCCACGGTCGAGGATGTCGCGCACGAGCGAGACGAGTACGTACTGCTGCTCGAGGGTGTGCAGCACGGAGCGCACCGTGTCGACGGCGTCGAACGCACGGGCCATCGAGGCCGCTCCACCGACGAACACCGCCTCGTCGGGTCCACGACGCAGGAGTGCCGCCATCGCCGCCGAGCACACGGCATCGACATCGCGTTCACCGGTGGGTGAGATCTCGCCGACCTGGTCGAGGGCGCGGCCGGTGACCTGCGCCTGCAGGTGGGCGCTGGCCGCGGCGACACGCACGTCGCTGAGCTCGGTGGGGAACTCGAACTGCTGGTTCTCGACGACACCGTTGCCGAGAACGGCGACGACGAGGCCGCTGCGGTTCCCGAGTTGGACGACCTGCACCGAACGCACCACGGCGGTCTCGGCCCGCGGACCGACGACCACGGCCGTGTGGTGGGTGACCTGCGCGAGCAGGTTGGTGGTCTGGTGCAGGAGCTCCTCGAGCCGCCCGTGGGTCGTGGCGAAGAAGTCACCGACCCGCTGTTGTGCGGCGTGGTCGAGACGACCCGGCTCGGTCATGTGGTCGACGAAGAAGCGATAGCCCTTGTCGGTGGGGATACGGCCGGCCGACGTGTGCGGCTGGGCGAGGTATCCCTCCTGTTCGAGCACGGCCATCTCGTTGCGCACGGTGGCCGAGCTGACGCGCACACCTGGCGCGCTCGCCACGTGGGTCGAGCCCACTGGCTGGGCCGTGGCGATGTACTCCTGCACTACCGCCCGGAGGATGGCCGTCTTGCGTTCGTCGAGCATGGTCTTGGCACTCGATGCTAGCGACTGCTAACCCCGCGCCGAGGTCACCATCTTGTAGCGAGCCAGCGATTCCTCACGCTCGCGGGCGTGGTCGACGATCGGATCGGGGTACCCGTCGAGCAGGCTGCCACCCGGCTGGTGGGCCGACCCTCCGGAGCGACCGGCCAACTCGGGAACCCATCGCCGGACGTACTCGCCGTCAGCGTCGAACCTCAGGCCCTGTGTGATCGGGTTGAACACCCGGAAGAACGGGGCAGCATCGGTACCCGTCCCCGCCGTCCACTGCCAGCCGTGGGAGTTCGAGGCGAGATCGCCGTCGCAGAGGTGCTGCATGAAGTGCCGGGCTCCCCACTGCCAAGGGAGGTGCAGGTCCTTGACGAGGAAACTGGCCACGAGCATGCGGGCCCTGTTGTGCATCCAGCCCGTCGCCCGCAACTGTCGCATCGCCGCGTCGATCACCGGGTAGCCGGTCATCCCGGCCGTCCAGGCAGCGAACCTCCGGCGCGCGTCCTCATCGGTGTCGACCGGCATCGCGTCCATGCGCGGATTGAGGTTGGACCACGCCGTGTGCGGCTTGTGGAACAGGACGTCGGCATAGAACTCGCGCCAACCGAGCTCGTTGCCGAGGACCTCGTGTCCGCGGGTGCGATCGGGACGCTCGTCGAGGTCGGCGAGCAACTGGCGCGGGTGGACGACACCCCAGCGCAGCGCGGCCGAGAGTCGAGACGTCCCATCGAGCGCCATGAGATCCCGCGTCTCGTGATAGCGAGCAGCCTCCGGTAGCCACGATTCCCATCGCGCCCACGCCGATGACTCGTCGTGGAACTCCCTGGCAGCGGCCGGGATCAACTCGTCAGCGATCTCCGGGGGTGGTCCCTCGCAGTGGATCGCCGGCGCGCCGTACCAGTCGACCTCGGGAATACCCGCGGGTGCGGACCAGCCGTGCGCCCGCCACTGCTTGCAGAACGGCGTGAAGACCCCGTAGGGCGTCCCGTCGGCCTTGGAGACGGAGCCAGGGTTGACGGCGTAGTGCGAGCCGACCCCGACGAGTCGGCGACCGTCGACCGACAGCCGCGACCCCACCAGGGCGTCGCGACGCCGCCCGTACGGAGTGTGTTCCTGAGTGACGTAGACGGCGCTCGCCCCGACCTCGGCAGCGAAGGCCGGCACGACGTCCTCGGGACGGCCGTGCCGGTAGACCAGTGCCCGCTCCATCGAGGCGTCGAGAGCCATCAGTGCCGCACGCATGAAGGCCCGTCGACCGACTCCAGCAGACGCGAACGCCGGGTCGACGACGAACAACGGCACCACACGCCGTCCGTCCGCTGCTGCGGCGTGGAGGGCGGGCAGGTCGGCGAGGCGGAGATCTCGCCGGAACCACATCACGACGGTCGGGGTCACGCCGTCATCCTGCTGCG
>JBEBDM010000341.1:0-3678 GCA_041156905.1 Actinomycetota bacterium
CTCTGCCTGCTCCAGGGCGTCGACGCGGTCTGGGAGACCGACCTGATGATGCCGCTCATCGACCAGGCCTGCAGCCTCACCGGCAAGTCGTACCGCGCTGGTGACTACGACGACCGCGACAGCTTCGCGATGCGCGTGCTCGCCGAGCACGCCCGCAGCAGCACCATGCTCGTGAGCGACGGGGTCTTCCCGAGCAACGAGGGCCGCGGCTACGTGCTGCGCCGCATCATCCGTCGCGCCGTGCGCTACGCCTACCTGCTCGGCACCGACCGTCTCGTGATGCCCTCGCTCGTCGAGACGGCCATCGGCGTGATGGGCAACGCCTACCCCGACGTCGCCCAGAACAAGGACTTCGTCATGGGCGTGCTCGCCCGCGAGGAGGAGCGCTTCCGCCAGACGCTCAAGACCGGCCTCGGCATCCTCGAGGACGAGCTCGGCCAGCACGAGGGCCGCCTGCCCGGCTCGACCGCCTTCCTGCTCCACGACACCTACGGCTTCCCGCTCGAACTCACCGAGGAGATCGCAGGGGAGCGCGGCATGAGTGTCGACGCGGCCGGCTTCGACGCCGAGATGCAGGCCCAGCGCGAGCGCGCCAAGTCGGCCCGCAAGGGCAAGGCTGCCGACGACGACCGTCTCGAGGCGTATCGCGAGGTCGTCGAGCAGTCCGGCACCACGGAGTTCGTCGGCTACGTCGACGACGCCTGCGACGCTCGGGTCGTCGCCGTCCTGCCGGGCGCAGAGGTCGATGGAGAGGCGACGGTCGAGATCTTCCTCGACCGCACGCCGTTCTACGCCGAGGCCGGTGGACAGGTGGGCGACACCGGCACCATCCGCACCGAGACGGGCGAGGCTCGTGTCGTCGACACGACCTACGCACTTCCCGGCCTGCGTCGTCACGTCGCCGTCGTCACCGCCGGCGAGATCGAGGCCGGGACGAGTGCCCACGCCGCGATCGACGTGAACCGTCGCTCCGCGATCCGCCGCAACCACACCGGTACCCACCTGCTGCACCACGCCCTGCGCGTCGTGCTCGGCGAGCACGTCAAGCAGGCTGGCTCGCTCGTGAGCGACGAGCGTCTGCGCTTCGACTTCAGCCACTATGCGGCCCTCACCGACGACGAGATCCGTCGGATCGAGGAGATCGCCAACGCCGAGACGCTCGCCAACGCCCCCGCCCGGGTGTTCGAGACCACCAAGGACGAGGCGACGGCGCTGGGCGCCATCGCCTTCTTCGGCGACAAGTACGGCGACGTCGTGCGGGTCCTCGAGGTCGGCAGCAGCATCGAGCTGTGCGGTGGCACGCACGTGCGCGCCGCCGGCGACATCGGCACCATCAAGATCGTCGCCGAGTCGAGCATCGGCAGCAACCTGCGCCGCATCGAGGCCACGACCGGCGAGAACACGCTCCGACTGGTGCAGCGCGACGCTGCTCAGGTCGCCGAGGCTGCCCGCCTCGTGGGTGCGACGGCCGACGATCTCGTGGGTGGCATCCAGCGCCGGCTCGACGAATTGAAGTCGCTCCACGACGAGGTCAAGGCGCTCCGTGCCAAGGTCGCCACGTCGCGGGCCGCCGACATCGCCGCCGCAGGGCGCGAGGGTCGGGTCGTGACCCGTGTCGACGGCATCAGCCCCGGTGACCTGCGCGACCTGGCGATCGCTGTCCGCCAGCAGGACGGCGTCGAGATCGTGGTGCTCGGTGGCATCAGTGACACCGGTGGTGTGTCGCTCGTGGCCGCCGTGCGTCCGACCAGCGGCGTCGTCGCCGGCGACCTCATCCGCGACGCGGCCAAGGCCGTCGGTGGTGGCGGTGGCGGCAAGGGCGACATCGCGACGGCGGGCGGCAAGCTGCCCGAGGGGCTCGACGAGGCGCTGCGCATCGCGGGGGCGGCGGCCGGACTGTCGTGAGGGTCCTCGGGCTCGACCTCGGCTCGAAGCGGATCGGCGTGGCCGTGAGCGACCGCTCGGGGACGATCGCCTCACCCCTCCTCGTGTTGGCACGCTCGGGTTCCCCCCGGCGTGACCACGAGCAGATCGCCCGCCTCGTGACCGAGGAGGAAGCCGAGGCCGTGGTGGTCGGGCTCCCGCTCAACATGGACGGCAGCCTCGGCCCGGCGGCGAAGGCTGCCCGGAAGGAGGCAGCGCTCATCGCTACGGTGGTGGGCGTGCCGGTCCACGAATGGGATGAGCGCCGCTCGACGGTCACCGCCGACCAGGCGATGATGCAGGCCGGCCTGCGCGCCCCGGAGCGCCGTCAGCACGTCGACAAGATCGCTGCTGCCGTGCTCCTGCAGGCGTGGCTCGACGCCCATCCCGCCGGAGGCCGGTGAGGCTCGCCGGACGCGGCCCGCGCTGGGCGGTGTGGGCTGCGTTCGCCCTTGCCTCCGCGCTCGTCGTGTCGGGTGGTGTTGCGGGGTACTGGTACACCGGGCAGGTCAACCCGGCGGGTGATCCCGGTGCGGCGATCACGTTCACCGTGGCCGAGGACGACACCCTCGAGACGGTGAGCACCCGCCTCGAGGCCGAGGGTCTGGTGACCCGGGCATGGCTCTTCCGCTGGTACGTCGAGCGTCACGGGGGTCTCGAACTCACGCCCGGCTACTTCCAGCTGCGTCCCTCCGACCACATGGGCAACCTGATGAGCGTGTTGGCGACCCCTCCCTCGGAGACGTACACCAACATCACCTTCCCCGAGGGCTTCACCCTCGAGCAGATGGCCGAGCGTCTCGCCGACAAGATGCCCCGTCTCGCGGCGGCGGAGTTCCTGGAGGCGGCCACGGACGGGTCGGTCGTCTCCGGACTCGGAACCTCGGGGGCCACGAGCCTCGAGGGCCTGCTCTTCCCCGACACGTACCAGGTCTCCAACGGGGAATCGGTCCGTCAGGTCCTGCAGCGGATGGTCTCGTTGATGGAACGTGTCGGCGCACAGGAGGACGTGGCCAAGGGATATGGCGCGCTCGGACTCAGCTCTCCCTACGAGGTGCTCGTCGTGGCCAGCATGATCGAGCGTGAGGCCAAGGTCGACGACGACCGGGCCAAGATCGCCCGGGTGATCTACAACCGTCTCTACGTGGGAATGGAGCTCGGTATCGACGCGACCCTCTACTACGGGCAGCCGGCCGACACCCCGTTCTCCGAGTTGAAGGCGCTCGACACCCCGTACAACACGTACCTGTACAAGGGGCTCCCGCCGACACCGATCGCCGCTCCCGGCCGGGCCTCGATCGAGGCAGCGATGAACCCGGCGCCGAACCCGTCGCTCGGCGACCCGCTCTGTGCGGAGCTTCCCGACGGGACCCCGTGTCTGTACCTGTTCTACGTGATCGCCGACGAGGAGGGTGGGCACGCCTTCGCTGCCACACTGGAGCAGCACGAGGCCAACATCGAGGCCGCCCGTCAGAAGGGACTCCTGTGATCTCCGGTGCCACGCGGGTCGCTGCCGTCATCGGCAGCCCTGTCCACCACAGCCTCTCGCCGGCCCTGCACAACGCGGCCTTCGCCCAGCTCGGCCTCGACTGGGTCTACGTCGCGCTCCACGTCGAGCACGGCGAGGCCCAGCGGGCGGTCGACGCCATGCGCGTGCTCGGCCTCGGTGGGATGTCGGTGACGATGCCGCACAAGGAGGCGGTCGCGCTCGCCGTCGACGAACTCGATCCGGCAGCAGCAGCGCTCCGCAGCGTG
>JBEBDM010000342.1:0-12872 GCA_041156905.1 Actinomycetota bacterium
CCCGCTCGCGGCGGTCGAGGCGGCCCTCACCGCGGGCTGCACGGCGGTCGGTGAGAACTACGCGCAGGAGGTCGTCGCCAAGTTCGCGGGCAACGAGGGGCGCATCCCCGTGCACTTCATCGGACAGCTGCAGACCAACAAGGTGCGTCTGCTCGTCCCGTACGTCACGGTGTTCGAGACCGTCGACAGGCCATCGCTGCTCGACGAGATTGCGCGCCGGTCCCCTGGGGCGCACATCCTGGTGCAGGTCGCCGCGGCGGCCGAGCCGGGCAAGGGCGGCTGTGCTCCAGAGGCGGTTCCTGCGCTCGTCGAGCGGGCGTCGTCTGCAGGTCTCGTGGTCGACGGGTTGATGACCGTCGGTCCCACCGAGGGAGGTCCGGAGGCGGCACGTGCTGGCTTCCGCGAGGTCCGTCACCTGTGCACCGACCTCGGTCTCGCGGTGTGCTCGATGGGGATGTCCGACGATCTCGAGGTCGCCGTGCAGGAAGGCTCGACGCAGGTCCGCGTCGGCAGCGCCCTGTTCGGAGCGCGCCCTGCGCGCTGACCGTCCTCGCGCAACGAGCCTCGGCGAGTAGTCTGTCCGCAGGAGGTTTCCGCCGATGTCGATGTGGAAGCGAGCGATGGACTATCTCGGCCTCGGGCCGGAGGATGCCTACGACGACTACGACATGGGCCACGAGCCCGAGCGTCAGGTGCGTGGGCCGCGCCCCGTGCGCGACGACGGCCCTCGTCCGGTGCGCCGCGAGCCCGACACCGATCACGGCGTCCGCGCCGTCCGGTCGGTGCCGCAGGTCCGTGATGCCGACGTCACGATCCGTCGTCCGGTTCCCGCGGGCGACGACAGCACCGTGCAGCCGCGGCCGATCAACCCGCGCCCGGTCGCACCGCGTCCCGCCGGGGCCCAGGGCGACGCCGTCACGGTCCGTCCGGTGCGGTACAACGACGTCCAGCAGGTGGCCGACCGCTTCAAGCACGGCCAGCAGGTGTTGATGTACCTCGACGGCAGCCCGAGCGACATCAAGCGTCGCATCCTCGACTTCGTCGCCGGGCTCTGTTACGCCCTCGGTGGCTCGATCGTGAAGGTCGGCGACTCGATGTGGATGCTCACGCCGCGCGGTCACGACGACGCTGCTGCGGACGACTGAGCATCGCCTCCGGCGGGCAGGCACCCGCGCGTAACATCGGGACATGGAAGTGACGCCGCAGACTGCTCGTACCACCGCGTTCCGGATCGTGAAGAAGGGCTACGACCCCGACGAGGTGGAGGCCTTCAAGGGCCGTGTCGCTGACGCCATCGAGTCGAGCCAGGAACACGCCGCGGCCATGGAGGCCCGGGCGCGTGCCGCCGTCGCGAAGTTGCAGGAGTCGACCCAGCAGGCCGCGTCACCTGCCGGTGACGTCGATTCGATCTCGCGCACCCTCGTGCTCGCCCAGCGCACGGCCGACGCCGCTGTCGCCGAGGCGCGGGCCGAGGCCGAGCGCATCGTGGCCGATGCGAAGGAGGAGGCCGGACGTCTGCTCGACGCGGCGCGCACGATGTCGGCGCGCACCATCGACGAGGCGCGCGTCGAGGCGCGCCGTGCGGCCGACGACGATCGTCGTGCGGCCGACAACGAGGTCCAGCAGCTGCTGGCCCGTCGTGACTTCCTCCTCGCCGACGTCGACCAGCTCGAGCAGTTCCTCGTCGGGCAGCGGATCCGCCTGCGCGACGCGGCGAGCGAGATCAACGCCCTCGTCGAGCGCGTGCCGGCCGGCCTCGGCGACATGCGACGTCCGTTGATGTCGGCCTCGGCCGAGTCGGGGCAGGAGACACCGCCGGTTCCGGCGACCCCGGCCCCCGCCCAGCCCGTTGCGGCGCACGATCTCGACGAGCTCGAGATCCCGTCCAGCGACATCCCGACCGGCGAGATGCCGGCCGTCGTGTCGCAGGCGCTGTTCACCCTCGGTGACGACACCCAGTGACCTGCTCGGGCGCCGTTCGCCCGAGGCCCTGCCGTAGGCTCTAGGCCGCTGTGAGCTACCCGATCGTCCCCCCGCAACCGTCGTTCCCCGCCCTCGAGCAGGAGGTGCTCGCGTCGTGGGCGGCCGATGGCACCTTCGTCGCCTCGGTGGACGCCCGAGAGGGTGCCGACGAGTACGTCTTCTACGACGGTCCGCCCTTCGCCAACGGCCTGCCGCACTACGGCCACCTCCTCACCGGTTTCGTGAAGGACGCCGTTCCCCGGTACCGCACGATGCGCGGTCAGCAGGTGCACCGCCGCTTCGGCTGGGACTGTCACGGCCTCCCTGCGGAGGTCGTCGCCGAGAAGGAACTCGGCATCAGCGGCCACCCGGAGATCGCCCGGTTCGGCATCGACAAGTTCAACGACGCATGCCGTACCAGCGTCCTGCGCTTCACCGACGACTGGCACCGGTACGTCGACCGTCAGGCCCGCTGGGTCGACTTCGAGAACGACTACAAGACCCTCGACACGCCGTACATGGAGAGTGTCATGTGGGCGTTCAAGACCCTGTTCGACAAGGGTCTGGTGTACGAGGGATTCCGCGTGCTGGCGTACTGCTGGCGTTGCGAGACACCGCTCAGCAACACCGAGACGCGCATGGACGACGTCTACCGCGATCGCCAGGACCCGGCACTGACGGTGCAGTTCGAACTCGAGTCGGGCGAGCGGATCCTCGCCTGGACGACCACGCCCTGGACTCTGCCGAGCAACCTCGCGCTCGCCGTCGGAGCCGAGATCGACTACGCCGTCATGGAGTCCGACGGACACCGGTACGTGCTCGCCGAGTCGCGCCTCGGTGCGTACGAGAAGGAACTCGAGGGTGCCGAGCGGGTGGGCACGCTCTCCGGCGCCGATCTCGTCGGACGCAAGTACAAGCCGTTGTTCCCGTTCCTCGCCGACACACCGAACGCGTTCCACGTGATCGCCGCCGACTTCGTGAGCACCGAGGACGGTACCGGTGTGGTCCACATGGCGCCGGGCTTCGGTGAGGACGACCAGATCGCCTGCAACTCGATCGGCATCCCGACGATCTGTCCGATGGACGAGCACGGCCGCTACACCGCCGAGATCACCCCGTGGGCCGGCGTACACGTCTTCGACGCCAACCCCGAGGTCATCAAGGAACTCAAGTCGCGTGGTGTCGTCGTTCGCCACGACTCGTACCAGCACTCCTACCCGCACTGCTGGCGTTGCGCCGAGCCGCTGGTGTACCGCGCCATCAGCTCGTGGTTCGTGAAGGTCACCGAGTTCCGCGATCGCATGGTCGAGCTCAACCAGCAGATCCGCTGGGTGCCCGAGCACATCAAGGAAGGCAGCTTCGGTAAGTGGATCGGCAACGCCCGCGACTGGAGCATCAGCCGTAACCGCTTCTGGGGTTCACCGATCCCGGTCTGGAAGAGCGACAACCCCGACTACCCGCGCATCGACGTCTACGGCAGCATCGCCGATCTCGAGCGCGACTTCGGCGTGACCGTCGACGACCTCCATCGTCCGCACGTCGACGACCTCGTGCGCCCGAACCCCGACGACCCGACGGGCCAGTCGATGATGCGTCGCGTCCCCGAGGTGCTCGACTGCTGGTTCGAGAGTGGCTCGATGCCCTTCGCCCAGGTGCACTATCCGTTCGAGAACCGCGACTGGTTCGAGAGCCACTACCCGGGTGACTTCATCGTCGAGTACATCGGCCAGACCCGTGGCTGGTTCTACACACTGCACGTGCTCGCCACGGCCCTGTTCGACCGGCCCTCCTTCCTGACCTGCGTGAGCCACGGCATCGTCCTCGGCAACGACGGCCAGAAGATGTCGAAGAGCCTGCGCAACTACCCCGACCCGATGATGGTGTTCGACACCTACGGGTCCGACGCGATGCGCTGGTACCTCCTGAGTTCGCCGATCCTGCGCGGCACCGACCTCGTCGTGACCGAGGACGGGATCCGCGACACGGTGCGCCAGGTGATCCTCCCGATCTGGAACACGTGGTACTTCCTGTCGATGTACGCCACTGCTGCGGGCACCACTGGCACGTTCCGCACCGACAGCCCCGACGTGCTCGACCGTTACGTCCTCGCCAAGACGCACGACCTGATCGCCCAGGTCACCACGTCGATGGACGAGTACGACCTGTTCGACGCCTGTGGTTCTGTGCGCTCGTTCCTCGACGCCCTGACCAACTGGTACGTCCGACGCAGCCGCGACCGGTTCTGGAACGGCGACCAGGACGCGATCGACACCCTGCACACGGTGCTCGTGCTCCTGACCCGCACCCTCGCCCCGCTCCTGCCGCTCGTGACCGAGCAGGTGTACCGCGGCCTGACAGGGGATCGCAGCGTGCACCTCGCTGACTGGCCGGCCCCGTCGGAGGCGCCCGCCGACCCGGCGCTCGTCGAGTCGATGGACCTCGTCCGCGACGTCTGCAATGCCGCGCTGAGGCTTCGTAAGGCCCACCAGCGTCGCGTCCGCCTCCCGTTGGCGTCGCTCTCGGTGGCGGTGGAGGGAGCCGAACGGCTTGCCCCGTTCACGGCCCTCGTTGCCGACGAGGTCAACGTCAAGGACGTCGTGCTCCGCTCCGACGTGGCGAGCGTCGCCTCGTTCGACCTGCAGGTGGTCCCTGCCGCCCTCGGTCCTCGTCTCGGTGGCACCACCCAGCAGGTCATCAAGGCCGTCAAGACCGGCGACTGGCAGCGCACCGACGACGGAGTGGTGGCGGGTGGCATCGCGCTCCACGAGGGTGAGTACACCCTGCGTCTCGCCGTCCAGGGCGACGCGGCGGCCACTCCGCTCTCCTCGGCCGACGGTGTGGTCCTGCTCGACACGGAGATGACCCCCGAACTGGAGGCCGAGGGCGTGACCCGCGACCTCATCCGCCTGGTCCAGCAGGCCCGTCGTGACGCCGGCCTCGAGGTCAGCGACCGCATCGACCTGCGCCTCGGCGTCCCGGAATCGGTGCGTCGTCAGGTGGTGGCGTTCCAGTCGCTGCTCACCGACGCCACGCTGGCGCTCTCGGTGAGCTGGGAGTCGGGCGAGCCGACGGCCGAGCTCGACGGTGAGCCGGTCCACGTCGGGGTCTCCCGCCACGAGTCGTGATCCGGTCGGTCGCTGGTCAGGCGGCCACCGAGGTCGACGTCAGGGTGCAACCGGGTGCGAGCCGCTCGGGTGTGGTCGGGGTGGTCGACGATCGCCTTCGGGTACGCCTGTCGAGTCCGCCGGTCGACGGCCGGGCCAACGACGAACTGATCGCTGTCCTCGCCGAGGCGCTGGGGCTGAGGCCGCGTGAGATCGGGATCGTGAGGGGCCTGACCGGACGCTCGAAGACCGTTCGGGTCGCCCGGACCGAGGCCGAGGTCCGCACACTGCTCGTGCCCTGGATGGGCCAGAATCAGGGCTGAGGCCGATAGAATCCGCCGAAATCCGCCGTCATTCCGGCGGAATCCGGACCGAGACGAAGGACGGGACGAGATGGCGACGACCAAGAAGGCAGCCCCTGTGAAGAAGGCGGCGCCGGCCAAGAAGGCTGCACCTGCCAAGAAGGCCGCTCCGGCGAAGAAGGCTGCGGCGCCCGCGAAGAAGGCTGCTCCGGTGAAGAAGGCCGCTCCGGTCAAGAAGGTTGCGCCCGCCAAGAAGGGTGCTCCGGCCAAGAAGGCTGCTCCGGCCAAGAAGCGGGCGGCGCCCGCCAAGAAGGCCGCCCCGCCCACCGCAGCGCAGAAGAAGGCCGCCGAGGCGGCCCGGATCGCGGCCAAGAAGGCAGCAGACGCCAAGAAGGCCGCCGAGAAGAAGGCGGCCGAGGCCAAGAAGGCGGCCGCCAAGAAGGCCGCCGAAGCGGCCAAGAAGGCGGCTGAGGCCAAGAAGCTCGCCGATAAGAAGGCTGCGGAGGCCAAGAAGGCGGCCGAGAAGAAGGCCCTCGAGGCCAAGGCCGCTGCCGAGCGCAAGGCCGCCGAGAAGAAGGCTGCCGACGAGCGCAAGGCGGCGGAGAAGAAGGCCGCCGAGGAGCGCAAGGCCGCCGAGCGCGCGGCTGCGGCCGAGAAGAAGGCAGCTGAGAAGAAGGCCAAGGAAGAGGCCGAGGCTGCCGCCCGCAAGAAGGCCGGCCCGCCCAAGCCCGTCGTCAAGGGTGTCACCAAGGACGGCCTGGCCTTCACGAAGGACTTCGACGCCAAGTTCATCACGGCGATGCGCGCCCTCCTGCTCGAGGAGCGCGCCTTCCACGCCGGGACCGCCGACCATCTCGAGGACGAGGCACACCACCTCGTCGAGGAGTCGGAGATGGGCGACGTGAAGTTCGACGACGAGGGCGGCGAGGGCGACACGATGGTCGTCGAGCGTGAGCGCGATCTCGCACTCAGTGCCGAGAACCGTCAGACCGTGGCCGAGATCGACGCCGCCCTGGCGCGTATGAAGGACGGCACCTACGGCTACTCGGTCGAGTCGGGCAGCCCGATTCCCCGCGAGCGCCTCGAGGCCCGTCCGTGGGCCACGCTGCTCGTGTCCGAGAAGGTCGGCGGACTGGGACGTCGATGACCTCCACGGGCGTCGACCCCGGTCGACGCCGTCGGCCGCTGATCACCGCTGCGGCGGTGGCAGTCGTCGTACTCGTGATCGACCAGGTCACCAAGCACCTCGCGGTGTCCCGGCTCTCCGACGGTGACGTCGTGCACGTCGTGTGGACCCTCCAGTGGAACCTCGCGTTCAACTCGGGCATGGCGTTCGGGAAGGCCGGTGGACTCGGTCCGATCATCGGGATCGCCGCGCTCGTGGTGGCCGGGGTCGTCCTCGGAGCGGCGCGCAAGTCGCCCGACCTGTGGGTCACCGTGGCCGCCGGGCTCGTGGCGGGTGGAGCGATCGGCAACGTCATCGACCGCCTGTTCCGTGGCGAGGCGTGGATGCGTGGTGCGGTGGTCGACTTCATCGACTTCCAGTGGTTCCCGATCTTCAACGTCGCCGACATCGGGGTCGACGTCGGTGCGGGGTTGTTCATCCTGTGGTCGCTGACCCGCGGACGGAAGAAGCAGGACGATGTCGCCTGAGTTGTTGACCGAGATCATTCCCGCGGCCCTGTCGGGCGAGCGCCTCGACCGCGTCGTGTCGCTCGTCGTCGGCTGCAGCCGGAGCGAGGCTGCCGATCTCATCGTGCGTGGTGCCGTGACCCTCGACGGCGAGGCCGCGACCACCGGCAAGCTGCGCCTCCGGGAGGGCCAGGAGGTCGTCGTCGACCCCACCCAGCTCCCCGAGCCCGAGGGCCCGGCCGCCGATCCGTCGGTGGAGTTCCGGGTCGTCCACGAGGACGCCGACATCATCATCATCGACAAGCCGGCCGGACTCGTGGTCCACCCTGGTGCGGGGAACGACGACGGGACGCTCGTCAACGGCCTCCTCGCCCGGTACCCCGAGATCGCCGGGGTCGGCGAGGAGCACCGGCCCGGCATCGTCCACCGCCTCGACATCGGGACCTCGGGTCTCCTGGTCGTGGCCCGGACCGAGCGCGCCTACGTCGAACTCGTCGAGGCGATGGCGTCGCACTCCGTGGGACGTGTGTACCACACGCTCGTGTGGGGGCATCCGGCCAACCAGATCGGCCTCATCGACGCGCCCATCGGCCGCGATCATCGCGACCCGATGAAGATGGCTGTCGTCGTCGACGGCAAGCCGGCCCGCACCCGCTACCGCGTCGAGCACGAGTACCGCACGCCGACAGAGGCCTCGTTCCTCGAGTGTCGCCTCGAGACCGGCCGCACCCACCAGATCCGCGTCCATCTCGCGGCCATCGGTCATCCCGTGGTCGGCGATGCCGCCTACGGGGGAGTGCGGTCGGGTATCGATTCGCCGCGCCCGTTCCTGCACGCCGCGGCGCTCGAACTCACGCACCCGGTGACGGGTGAGGCGATGACGTTCTCGTCGCCGATGCCGTCCGATCTCACCGACGTGCTCGAGGGCCTCGGCGACTGAGCGCCGTCCGGCTGACCGTCAGGGGAGGGTCGGCCAGCCGCCGGAGCCGCTGGCCGCGTCGGCCACCGACTGGAGGGTGAAGCCGTCCATCACGGACTTCATCTGCTCACCGGCGAGGTGCCAGATGGCGAGCAGGACGCACTGACCCTCATGGTCGCAGGCGCCGTCCTTGTGTGGCTCGCCGAAGTCGCCGAGGCTGATCGGGCCGTCGACCGCGCTGAGGATCTCGCTCAGGCGGATCTCGGACGCCGGCCGGGCGAGGACGTACCCGCCACCGACACCGCGCTTGGACCGGACGAGTCCTGCACCCTTCAGCGAGAGCAGGATCTGCTCGAGGTATGGCTGCGGGATCGCCGTGCGCTCGGCGATGTCGCGGACCGAGGTGGGTCCTGCGGCCGGCGTGTCACCGGAGGAGTGCAGCGCCAACGACAACAAGGCCCGACAGGCATAGTCACCCTTGCTCGACACGCGCACGGGAGCATCGTAGGCGACGGCAAGTGGCGCGCGTGGGGTACGGGGTGGTGGACTGCGTCCCATGGCCCCCGATCCCGTGCGTCCCGCGTACTCCGGCGCGAACGTGCGCGGGATCGTTCCCGAGCTGCTCGCGCCCGGACGTTCACGTCGTCCGCGGCCGGCCTGGATGCCCGAGGGGGCATGGGGCGCCGACTCGGTGGTGTTGCTCGTGCTCGACGGCCTCGGCTGGGAGCAGCTCCGGGAACGAGCTGCTCTCGCCCCCACGCTCGCCGGTCTGGTGGGCGGCCCGATCACCTCGGTGGCCCCCTCGACCACGGCCACGGCCCTCACCTCGATCACGACCGGGCTCACCCCGGGCGAACACGGCATCGTCGGCTATCGGATCGAGATCGCGGGTGAGGTCGTCAACATGCTGCGCTGGGCGTCGTCGCACGGTGACGTGCGCCGCTCCGTCGAACCGTCGGCCACGCAGCCGTTCCCGCCGTTCCTCGGTGACTCGCCGCCGGTCGTCAGCCGGGCCGATCTCGAGGGGACGGCGTTCACCGAGGCCCATCTGCGGGGCACACGTCCGCGCGGGTGGCGGCTCTCGTCGGGCCTGCCGGTGATCGTGTCGGAGTTGGTGGCGGCGGGGGAGCGCTTCGTCTACGCCTACTACGACGGGATCGACAAGGTCGCCCACGAACGTGGCTTCGGGGCCTTCTACGACGCCGAACTGGTGGCCGTCGACCGGATGGTCGGCGACCTCGTCGATCGTCTCCCGGCCGGAACCGCACTCCTCGTCACGGCCGACCACGGTCAGGTCGAGGTGGGGAACCGGATCGTCGATCCCGACCCCGACGTGCTGCGCATGTGCCGCCAGCAGAGCGGCGAGGGCCGGTTCCGTTGGCTCCACGCCCGACCGGGTGCCGCCGCCGACCTCCTCGCCGCGGCGCGGGAGCGACATGGCGATGTGGCGTGGATCCACTCCCGCGACGAGTTGATCGCGGACGGCTGGTTCGGACCGGTCGTGAGCCCGCCGGTCGCGGCCCGCTACGGCGACGTGGCCCTCGTGCCGTTCGAGCCGGTCAGCTTTCACGACCCGGCCGACAGCGGTCCGTACTCGCTGGTGTGCCGTCACGGGTCGCTGACGTCCGCCGAGATGCTCGTGCCCCTACTCTGCGCCGTGTCCTGACCGTGTTCCCCTGAACGGAGAGATGAACCAGATGTCCCTCGAACCCCAGTCAGTCGAGCCCCAGGGAGTCGCCGGTGTCGAGGCACCGGCCGTGGAGGTCGCGCACGAGACAGTCACCGAGCCCGCCAAGGTGATGCGGATCGGGTCGATGGTGAAGCAGTTGCTCGAGGAGGTCCGCAACAGCCCGCTCGACGAGGCCAGCCGTGAACGGCTCGCCGAGATCTACGAGCGGTCGGTGACCGAGGTCTCCGAGGCCCTGTCGCCCGACCTGCAGGACGAACTGCACATGCTGGCCCTGCCGTTCAAGGAGGGCGAGATCCCGTCCGAGGGCGAGTTGCGGGTCGCCAAGGCCCAGCTCGTGGGGTGGCTGGAGGGCCTGTTCCACGGCATCCAGGCCACCCTGTTCGCCCAGCAACTGGCCGCCCGCCAGCAGCTCGAGCAGATGCGCCAGCTCCCGCCCGGGATGATGGGCGGCCCGGGCGCGGGTCCGGTCGTGGAGGCCGGAGAGCGGCCCGGCACGTACCTCTGAACGACTCCCTCTGACTGTCCGGGGCGCTCCGTGATTTTCGGTGTGTCCCTGTCGTCGGTCTCTGTGGGAGCGGCGCTGGTTCGCGGCTAAGTTCGACGAACCACAGTCGTGTCATTCCCGGCACGGCGTGATCGTCGAGACAGGGGCCACGGGCCCGGGAAGGGAGGCGTGGAATGGGCGATTCGTTCACCCACCTCCACGTCCACACGGAGTTCTCGATGCTCGACGGGGCGGCCCGCCTCGACGAGCTCGTCGCCAAGGCCGCCCAGGACGGTCAGCCGGCCCTCGGCATCACCGACCACGGCAACATGTACGGCGTCCTCGAGTTCTACAAGGAGTGCCGCAAGCAGGGGGTCAAGCCGGTCATCGGCACCGAGGCCTACATGGCCCACGACTCGAGGGCCGAGCGTCCGGCACGTCGCGGTCGGGTCGACGACTCGGGTGGCGACACCGAGGGTGGCAAGAAGCTCTACTACCACCTGACCCTCCTCGCCGAGACCGATCAGGGCTACCGCAACCTCATCCAGTTGGCGAGCCTCGCCTTCCTCGAGGGCTACTACTACAAGCCGCGCATGGACTGGGAGTTGCTCGAGAAGTACCACCACGGTCTGATCGCCACGACCGGGTGCCTCGGCGGACACGTGCTCCAGTCGCTGCTGATGGGCGACGAGAAGGGCGCCCTCGAGAAGGCCGGCCGTCTCCAGGAGATCTTCGGTCGCGACAACCTGTTCGTCGAACTGCAGGACCACGGCCTCGCGGCACAGCGCGACACGAACCCGCAGCTCGTCGAGCTGGCCCGTCGGATCAACGCACCGATCATCGGGACCAACGACTCGCACTACGTGCACCGCGACGACCACGAGGCCCACGACGCCCTGCTGTGCGTGCAGACCGGGGCGATGCTGAGCGACCCGAAGCGTTTCAAGTTCGAGGGTCAGGAGCACTACCTCAAGTCGTCGGCCGAGATGCGCTACCTGTTCCGCGATCTTCCCGAGGCGTGCGACAACACCCTCTGGATCGCCGAACGTGCCGACGTCAACATCGAGTTCGGCAAGCCGTTGCTGCCGAACTTCCCGATCCCCGAGGGGTTCACCGACGACGCCGCGTACCTCGACCACCTCGCGTGGGAGGGCGCCCGGATGCGGTGGGGTGAGGTGCTCCCGTCGAGTGTCGTCGAGCGTGTCGCCTACGAGTTGCAGGTCATCAAGAACATGGGGTTCGCCTCGTACTTCCTGATCGTCTGGGACCTCATCAAGCACGCCAAGGACTCGGGTATCCGCGTCGGTCCCGGCCGTGGGTCGGCGGCGGGTTGCGCCGTGGCGTACTGCCTGAGGATCACCGAACTCGACCCGATCAAGTACGACCTGCTGTTCGAGCGGTTCCTCAACCCGAGCCGCATCTCGATGCCCGACATCGACATGGACTACGACTCGCGGTACCGCGACGAGATGATCCGCTACGCCGCCGAGCGCTACGGCCGCGACCACGTGGCGCAGATCATCACCTTCGGCACCATCAAGGCCCGCAACGCGGCCCGCGACGCGGCCCGTGTGCTCGGCTACCCGTACGGCATGGGCGATCGCATCGCGAAGGCCATGCCCCCGCTCGTGATGGGCCGCGACACGCCGCTCAAGTACTGCTTCGAGGAGAACCCGAAGTACGCCGACGGCTACAAGGCGGCTGCCTCGCTGCGCGAGATGTACGCGGCCGACCCCGACGTGCAGCGCGTGGTCGACGTGGCCAAGGGTCTGGAGGGCCTCAAGCGCAGCGACGGCATCCACGCAGCCGCGGTGGTGATCACCAAGGATCCGCTGACCTCGTACCTCCCGATCCAGCGCAAGCCCGAGTCGGGTCAGGACCCTGCCGATGCGCCTGTCGTGACCCAGTACGAGATGCACGGTGTCGAGGAACTCGGCCTGCTGAAGATGGACTTCCTCGGTCTGCGCAACCTCGACGTGATCACCGACACCGTGGCGATGGTGCGCGCCACGAAGGACCCCGACTTCGACATCGACTCGGTCAGCCTCGAGGAGCTCCGCGTCTACGAGTTGCTCTCGCGTGGCGACACGATGGGCGTGTTCCAGCTCGAGTCGCCGCCGATGCGCGCCCTGCTGCGGGCGATGCAGCCCACGACCTTCGAGGACGTCTCCGCCGTGCTCGCGCTCTACCGGCCGGGCCCGATGAGCGTCAACATGCACTACGACTACGCCGATCGCAAGAACGGTCGCAAGCAGGTCGAGTACTTCCACCCCGACGCCGAGGAGGTGCTCGGCGACACCTACGGCCTGATGATCTACCAGGAGAGCGTGATGCGAGTCGCCCAGCGCTTCGCCGGGTACTCGCTCGCCGAGGCCGACAACCTCCGCAAGGCGATGGGCAAGAAGGTCCGCGAGGTCATGGCCAAGGAGCGTGCCGGCTTCGAGGCGGGCTGCGAACGCAACGGCTACGGCGTGGCGCTCGGCAAGGAACTGTTCGACGTCATCGAGAAGTTCGCCGACTACGCGTTCAACAAGAGCCACACGTTCGGGTACGGGCTGATCAGCTACCAGACGGCCTACCTGAAGGCCCACTACCCGGTCCAGTACGTCGCATGTCTCCTCACGTCGGTGAAGGGCAACTACGACAAGGCGGCAGTGCACCTTGCCGACGCGCGCGCGCTCGGCATCACCGTCGTGAACCCCGACATCAACCGGAGCCAGTCAGACTTCGTGGCGGTCACCGCCAACGGGGAACGCACCATCGTGTTCGGGATGTCCGC
>JBEBDM010000343.1:0-3984 GCA_041156905.1 Actinomycetota bacterium
GACGCACTCGTCGGGTCGGACAGCGGCGAGCTCGACCAGCCCCTCTCCCCCGCCGAAGCCGATGTCGAGCACGACGTCGGCACCCGGACGGGCGAACAGCGCATCGAGGTCGAGGACGTCACGCCCCTCGGGCAGGCTCCACAACGGGAGCAGGGCGCGGTACCGCTCGTCACGGGCCGGGGAGAGCCCGCGACGGCGCGGCCGGAAACTCCGTGCGTAGCGGGGCGGCTCATCCACGGGTTCCTTCTACCGGCCGGTCCCCCCGACTACTCACCCAGCCCACTCACCCAGCGCGCTCAACCAGCCCACTCACAGCCCACTCACGCAGCCCGCTCGACGGCGCCCGACCCGGCAGGCGCGTCCGAGGGCGGCCGCCCCGTTACTGTCTCGGGCGTATGCCGCGACACCACCTCTCGCTCCGCGCCTCGGCCATGGCGCTCGGAGCAGGAGTCGTCTGGAGCCTCGGCACCCTCTCGGCCCGCAGCGCCGACGGCGCCGACGCCTTCCAGTACCTGATCTGGCGCAGCGTCGGGATCATCGTCGTCATCGAGTTGCTCAGCCTGCGCGGCACACGCAGGTTCCCGACCATCCGTGCCTGGCAGAGCGGATGGCCGATGGCGTTCGCCAACTTCGGGATCTTCCTCGCCTCGATCACCTTCGTGTACGCGGTGAAGACCACGACACCAGCGAACGCCGCGTTCCTCGGCTCGCTCACGCCGCTCGTTGCGGTGGTCTTCTCGCGCTTCCTCGGTGAGCGACTGTCGCGCTCGACGATCATCGCCCTCGCCGTCGCCTTCGCCGGACTCGTCGTCACCGTGTTCAGCGACCTCGAGGCCGGGAGCATGGTCGGCAACATCGCCGCTCTCATGTCGTCGGTGGGCTTCTCGATCTACACGGTGATGTTGCGCACCGACACAGAGCGCGACTGGTCGCCGGCGATGTCGGGCTACGGGCTGCTGATGATCGTGGTCTGCGCCATCGTCACGATCGCCAGCGGCAAGACGCTGGTGCCCGCACTGCCCGATGTCCTGCTCGCCCTCCTCCACGGCGCCGTGTTCATCGTTGTCGGCACGCTGATGTTCAACCACGCGTCCCGCCAACTCGATGCCGTGCCGATGGCGGTGTTCGCCCAGACCGAGATGGTGTTCACGCCGATCTGGGCCAGCCTCTTCCTCGGACTCACGCCCAAGCCCCTCACCATCGTGGGTGGGGCGATCATCTTCGCGGCGGTCGTCGGCAAGGCCCTCTACGACACGGGCGACCGCCGTCAGACGGTGCCCAGTGGCAGTCTGGGTGGATGAGCACCGACTGCTGGCTGGTCTGCGAGGGACACGTCCTCGCGAGCGCCACACGCGCCGACACGGCGCGTGAGCGCGGTCGGGGCCTGCTCGGGCGCGACGGCATCGACGGGGCGTTCGTCATCCCCGACACCCGCTGGGTGCACAGCATCGGGATGCGCTTCGACATCGACGTCGCCTATCTCGGTGCCGACGGACGCGTGATGAAGACCTCCCACCTCCGCCGCAACCGGCTTCCTGCTCCCGTGCGTCACGCCACGACGGTGGTCGAGGCCGAGGCCGGGTCGTTCGAGCGCTGGGGCCTCAAGCCGGGCGACGTGATCGAGGTGCGCACGTGAGCGAGGTGCGCTCGTGAGCACTCCGTTCCGTCCCGGCTCGCTCGTGCTCGTGAGCACACCCATCGGCAACCTCGGCGACATGCCGCCGCGCGCTGTCGAGGCACTGCGTGGTGCCGCTCTCGTGTGTTGTGAGGACACCCGCCACAGCGGACGACTCCTCCAGCACGTCGGCATCACCGGAGCCCGCCTCGCGGTTGCCAACGAACACACCGAGGATGCGCGCACCGCCGAGGTGCTCGAGGTCCTCGCCACCGGACGTGACGTTGCCGTGGTCACCGACGCCGGAACTCCTGGCATCAGCGACCCGGGTATGCGCCTCGTGCGGGCCGTCGTCGACACCGGGTACACGGTGACCGCGGTTCCCGGCCCGGCGGCTCTCGTGATGGCACTCGTCCTCTCGGGCATCGACACGACACGATTCGTCTTCGAGGGCTTCCTCCCCCGCTCGGGCGGCGAGCGCACCACCCGGCTCGCCGAGATCGCGGCCGAACGCCGCACGATCGTCCTCTACGAGGCGCCCCACCGCGTCGAACGCACCGTGGCCGATCTCGCCGAGTCGCTCGGCGGGGAGCGCCGGGTCGCCCTCGCACGCGAGCTCACCAAGCTCCACGAGGAGGTCTGGCGCGGCTCGCTCGACGATGCTGCAGCGCACCTCGCGGAGGTCGGGCCACGCGGTGAGTACGTGCTGGTCGTCGAAGGTGCCCCCGCACCCACACCAGCCTCCGACGACGCACTCCTCGACTCGCTGCGCGCCCACCTCGCGGCCGGTACCGACCGTCGCTCCGCGATCGCCGCCGTGGTCGCCGAGACCGGAGCGGCCAAGAACCGTGTCTACGACCTCGCACTCACCATCCCCAAAGAGGCCCGGAGGGATACCTGATGGCTGACGCCGCCTTCTTCGACCTCGACCGCACCCTCATCACCGGCTCGAGTGCCTTCGCCCTCGCCGCAGCGGCCTGGAGGGGTGGACTCGTGCCGCCGTCACAGTTCGTGCGCGATGCTGTGTCGGCCCTCGACTTCGTCCTCCGCGGCGCGAGCGACGAGACCTCGCACGGCGTGCGCGACCGCATCCTCGGTGCCGTCCGCGGCGTCCGCGTCGACGACCTCGTCGGCCTCAACGCCGACATCGTGCCGGCGCTGATGGACAGGGTGCGGCCCGAGTCGCGTGCGCTCATCGAACAGCACCGTGCGGCCGGCCGCTCGACCTACATCGTGTCGGCCTCCCCCATCGAGCTCGTCGAGCCGCTCGCCCAGGCGCTCGGCATGACCGCCGGGATCGGCACCCGCAGCCGCATCGTCGACGGTGTCTACACGGGCGATCTCGACGGCCCGTTCTGCTACGGACCGGGCAAGGTCGAGGCCATCGAGGAGCTCGCTGCACGGGAAGGCCACGACCTGGCCCACTGCTGGGCGTACAGCGACTCGGCGAGCGACCTCCCGATGCTGGAGGCCGTGGGCCACCCCGTCGCCGTCAACCCGGATGCCAAACTGGGCCGGGTGGCCGGTCAACGTGGCTGGCCGGTGGTGCTGTTCCGCAAGCGCACCCGTGCCGTGATCCGCCACACCACGCAGGCCGTCGCGGCCACGGGTCTCCTCGTCGGCGGCTTCGCTGGCGGCGTCCGCTGGGCCCGCACTCGCTAGCGCACCATCAAGGACAACGGTCGTTCAGCCGTCGTACGGCGTGAGGCCGAGTTGACGGCTCTGGGCGACGAGCCGACCGCGTGAATCCCAGACCTCGCCGTCCTCGTTGAGGAACCCACCCTGCACGAACTGCGAGCGGAACACACAGCGGACCGGCCCGGGAGCCGGAACGCCGCGTACGTGCACGGTGTACTCGACCGTCGGCACCCAACCGGGTGGCATGTCGAGGTGGAACACCGCCGGAGGGAAGGCGTCGCAGACGAGCAAGAGCGCGAGCGTGTCGACCGGTCGACCATCGGCGAAGGCGAACCAGCCCGCCACCTCAGCGCGACCCGAGCGCGGACCGTCGGGCCGCACCACGTGATCAGGGTGCATTCGCAGGTCGAGGCGGTTCATCAATGCCGGGGCGAGTCCACCCGGATCGGTGCGCGGCACGCACTCCTCGTAGGGAGGCAGTTCGGGCGGCCCAGAGACGAGATGCTCGTAGGCACTCGTCGGCTGCGAGAGGTCACCGAACGAACCGGTCACCTGCACGATCGGCGAGCCGGCGCGGTGCAACCGACCGGTCACCGTCGCGAATCGACGCCCGGCCTTCACCACCGAGCCGTCGACGCTCACCGGCCCCGGACGACCCGGCGCGAGGTAGTGGCCGGTCACCGTGACCGGGTCGGGCCGGCCAGCGACGGCACGCAGACCGCGGGCGGCCA
>JBEBDM010000344.1:0-4487 GCA_041156905.1 Actinomycetota bacterium
AACTATGCGTACCGAGATCTCTGGGGATCAGGGCGATGAGCGGTGTGGCTGGCGGGCCGGGATGAGAAGGCTCCACGTGTAGTCGGTGACCCAGCGGGCGTGCTGGCCGGGGTCGGCGAGCATCGGGTACGAGACCGCGACGTGGAGGAGGGTGGTGCGCAGCACCCGGGCGAACAGCCACGCGCTGTGGGCCGTGTCGGAGGAGTAGCCGATGGTGGGGCTGGTGAAGTCGCCGGTGTCGACAGCCTCCCGGAGGAGTCGCTCGAACAGTTCGGTGAGCGGATCGCTCCTGCCGACCTTCTCGTCGATCCCGCGGCCGACCTCGGCCATGAGCAGTGCCTTGGTGAGAGCGGGCCGTTCGGTTGCTCGTTCCACGACGCGGAGGGCGACGCGATAGAGATCGCCGAGTGGGTCGGGTACGAGACGTGATGTGCGCTCCCGCACGGCGATCTCGTCGAACTCAGGTGCCCACTCGTCCCAGGCGGCGCGAATCACACCGATGACTCCACCGAAATGTTGGCGGATGACTCCTTCGCTGGATCCACTCGCGCTCGCGAGCTGTGCGAGATCGGGCATCGTGGCGAGTTCACCGTCGAACATCCCGATCAGGGTCTCGATGATCGTGCTCCGCGTGGCTGCCGGACTCGTCGTGCCGCTCGGTGGAACGACCACATGCATCGGGTTGTCGACCTCGCCCTCGGCCACCACTAGGGCACGGAGCGGAAGGGCCAACAGTTCACCGTAGGTATCGGCGTCGAGGCTCGGGTCGACCAGTCGCCGAATCGCGAGGCCCTGGGCCATCGCCATCATGGCGGTGGTGAGGTGCTCGAGTGTGAACGGCTTGCGCACGCGGTACTGCCAGAACTCGAGGATCTGGGCGTAGGCACTGCTGTATCCCGCACCGGCCGTGTCGAAGAACCTTCGGAGCGAGTCGGCGACCTCGGGAGAGCTGGCGCTCAGCATTGCGGCGAGGAGCACGGCGACGAAGTCCATGTCGTTCGCCTCGTCGGCGTTGGCCGTGGCGACGGCGCTGATGAACTGTTCAGGGCTGAGTTCGCGCCAGAGCCCCTCGAGGTAATCGCCGATCGGCTCGGTCACTTCGTCGAGCGACGATGCGCTGAGCTCGAGTCTCCGTCTGATGGCGAGTGCGAGGAGTTCGGCGCGACGGTCCTCGCCGACTCGTCCGGCTGGAAAACCGTCAGTCCGGTAGTAGCTCGCCCGTGCCTTGCCCGCACGCTTGGCCACGTCGTCGGGTTTGAGGGAGTGGCCGATGAGTTCGATGCCGTCCTCGACGAGCAGGCAGATCATCGCGTCGAAGAACCGATCGGCGCCTGACTGATTGCGGTCGAGCGGGTCGGGGCCGTCGAGCGGTAGTCCCGCGCCGCTCTGGCCGCGACCCACCGTCGGTGGTGTCCCTGTCACATGACCGAACGTAATCGCTGGGCCGAGGGCCCCCTGCCGTGGCTCGTGAGACAAGGTCGTCTCTGAGGCGACAGATCCGTCCGCCGGGCGCCTGTCGAGGATCTCGGTACGCATAGTCCCGGAATCCGGGACGATCTGCGCCGAGATCGGTGGGGTATGGGGTCAGGGGTGGGAGGGGCGGGTGCCGATCCAGATGGCGGCGGCCGCGATGCTCAGGAAGACCAGGAAGTGCCAGGCGAAGGGGCGGACCGTGCCGTCGAAGGCGCTGGTCGCCATACCGCCGAGCAGTGCACCACCCGCACTGCTGAGGGTGCTGATCACGGCCGACGCCGTGCCGGCCACGTGCGGCAGTGGTGCCATTGCGAGCGTGTTCGACGAGGGGCTGAGTCCCTGGGCGATGGGGACAACGAGGCACAACCCGGCGGCCCACAGCCAGAAGTTCGGTCGCTCGCCGCCGGTGTAGGAGACGACGACGAAGAGGGTGGCCACGACGATGCCGATGAGCGACAGCCGTCGGACGAGCCGTTCGGTCCCGAGCAGGTTCACGAGCCGGGCGTTGCTGAGCGAGTTCACGGCGAGCAGCACGGCGATCGCGGCGAAGAACAGTGCGAACCAGTCGCCGTAACCGAAGACGTCCTCGATGATCACCTCGCTGCCCGAGAGATAGGTGGTCATCGAACCGAACAGGAACACGAGAGCGACGGTCATCGCCATGGTCTGGCGATGAGTCACCACTTCCTTCACCGCTGTGCCGACGCTGCTCCAGGTGAACGGCCGACGGTTGTCGGCGTGGAGTGTCTCTGGCAGACGTCGCGACCACACGATCATCACGATCGCGATCAGCGCCGGGAACCAGAACACGGCGCGCCACGGAAGGATGGCGATGAGTCCGGCGCCGATCCCGGGAGCGACGATCGGCACGAGCATGAACACGGCCATGATCATCGACATCAGCCGGGCCATCTGGTCGCCGTCGTAACGGTCGCGGATCATCGCCATGCTGATCGCCCGGGGACCGGCCGCTGCCATCCCCCACACGAATCGGGCGGCGACGATCCAGCCCCACGACGGAGCAAGTGCAGCCGTCACGGCGCTGGCCCCGTAGAGGACGAGCCCGGCGACGAGCGGAGCGCGGCGGCCGAAGCGATCGCGGGCCGGCCCCGTGAGCCATGGCCCCACGGACATTCCGAGGAAGTAGGCGGTGATGATCCACGCCACGCTCGTGCTGTCGGACGGCATGCCGAAATCGGCCCGGATCTCGGGGAAGGCGGGGAGCATGAGGTCGATGCCGAGCGCGGTCATCGCCATGAGCGCCGTGACGAGGGCGATGAACTCGCGGCCTTCGGCGACTCCCCGAGCGCGTGGGCGGGCGGGTGCAGCCGTGTTGGGGGCGGGCTGCGTCGTCACGGATCCACCGTACGGGGTGCGGTGCGCTGGCGGCACCATCCGCACGTCGGGGCTGCTGCCCCTTGTCGCTCCCGTGGGCCACGGCCGGTATTCGGTGTATGCCGACCTCGTCTGTCCCCCCCAATCCCTCGACACCCCGCAAGTAGCCTGCGCCACATGCCACCCTCCGGACCCGCCACCATCCTCCACGCGGCCGATCTGCACCTCGGTGCTCCACTCGACGCCCTGGGCGCCAGAGTGCCGGCTGCAGTTGCGGAGCATCTCCGCTCTCGCTCCCGTGAGGCCTTCGACAACCTCGTGAACGTGGCCATCGAGCGTCAGGTCGATGCCGTCGTCCTCGCCGGCGACGTCTACGACGGAGCCGATCGTGAGGTGGCGTCCCAGTTCCGCCTGGCCAAGGGGCTCGGCCGCCTCGGCGAGGCCGGGATCCGGGTGTTCATCGCGCATGGAAACCACGACCCACTCCTCGCCGACATGCGCCTCGCCAAGGACCTCCCGGTGGGGGTCACCGTGTTCGGGACCAACGCCCCGGAGGTCCACGAACTGGCCACACGGGCGGGTCACACCCTTCACATCGCCGGTGTCAGTTTCGCCAAGACGGCCGAGCAGCGCAACCTCGCACAGATGTTCCACTCGCTCGACACTCCGGTCCTGTCGACCATCGGTGTCCTCCACACGAATGTCGGTGGCAACACCGGTCACGACCCGTACGCCCCCTGTACTCCAGCCGACTTGCAGGCTGCTCCGGTGGCGTACTGGGCGCTCGGTCACATCCATCTCCGGCAGGTCGAATCGATGGGGCTGGGTCGCTACTGGGCCTACCCCGGCAACCTGCAGGGCCGGAGCACGAAGCCAGCGGAGTGCGGGGCGAAGGGTGCACTGCTCGTCGGGTTCGACGCGAGCGGCGCGCTCGAGCCGGAATTCGTGGCTCTCGATGCCGTCCGTTTCCAGCGCGTCGACGTCGACGTCAGCAGCGCAACGAACATCGGCGACGCCCTCGAGTTGCTCGGTGGTGCCCTGTCGGTTGCGGCATCCGACGCAGGTGCCCGGTCGCTCGTGGTGAAGGCCACTCTCGTGGGGTCGACGACGGCACACCGTTCCCTGCTCGATTCCGCGTCGGATCTGCTCGGACTGGCGCGTGAGAACTATTCGGTCGGTCTCGGGGATGGAGCGCTCCTCTCCGTGCGGGTCGGGACTCGTCCGCACGTGACGCGCCAGGAACTCGTCGACCGCGGTGGGCTCCTCGCCGAACTCCTCGGTGCGGTCGACGCTCTGCGGGCCGATCCACAGCTCTCTGACACTCTTTCCTCGGTCGATCACGACGCGACTCGGAAGATCGTGAGTTCCACGTTCGCCGCCGACCCGGGTGCGGTGTCCGGAGTCGTCGATGAACTTGAGAGGTTGTTGATCGACGGGCTGGTGGAGGACTGACCATGGACGCACTACAGATCCAGAAGGTCGTGGCGACACGTTTCGGTGGGCTCCGCGATCGAGTGGTCACCTTTCCCGAGTCGCGCTTCGTGGTCGTTCACGGGCGCAACGAGGCTGGCAAGAGCTCCGTCGCCGAGCTGATCTCGTGGTTGCTCTCCGAACCACTCGGATCGGCGGCCGACTTCGCTCACCTGGGCGAGGGAGGTACCACGGTCTCGGGTTCCCTC
>JBEBDM010000345.1:0-3879 GCA_041156905.1 Actinomycetota bacterium
GAGCCAGATCCCGGCGACGACGCCGATGGCGATCATCAGCCCGTAGGCGTGGATCGACAGCGGCCCGAGTTCGAGGACCCCGCTCGAGGGACTGGGGATCGAGACGATCACGCGCAGACCGTGCGAGCGAAGGCGACCGTGCGCTCCTCGACGATCGCCTTGTCGAAGTCCATCGTGGCCACGTGGAAGCTGCGGTCGAGCGACACGCGGGTCACCTCGCCGCCATGTGTCGACGCGAGGAAGTCACCCTGCGATGGTTCGACGACGTGGTCCTGCGGCGAACTGAGCAGCAGCAGCGGCTGACGCATCGACGAGTAGCGCTCCTGCAGAGGGGCGAGCCCGTCGGCGAGGAACGACACGAGCGGTCGGAGAGGCGTCGCGTCGTAGGCGCCCTCGGTGACGTCGGGGTCGGCGATGTCGCTGCCGATGGCGGGCATCGTCTCGGCTCCGCTCTCGATCATCCCGCGCAGCATCTCGACGACCTCGGCCGGCTGGGTCTGCGTGGCCGGGTTGATGCACACGAGTCCGGCGATCTCCGGGTGCTCAGCACCCAGCCACAGCGTGAGCGCGCCACCCATGCTGAGGCCGACCACGACCACCCGGCGGCTGCGCGCCGCCAGCGTCTGGTACGTCGCCTCGGCCGCCGCCGACCAGTCGGACCACCCGGTGGGGATCATGTCCTCGACGGTGGTCCCGTGCCCCGGGAGCAACGGCATCTCGACGTGGAAACCCGCGGCGCCGAGCGCCTCGGCGACACCGCGCATGCTGCCGGGGTTGCCCGTGAAGCCGTGGAGGACGAGTGCCCCGTCGGGGCCGGTGCCGGTGTGCGACCAGGGCTCGGCCCCGGGAATCAGTGCGGTCATCCCTGAAGTATGCCCGCCTGCTCCCACCACGCGGAAGGGGTGGCCTTGGAGGCCCAGTCAGGCGACGGGTGGATGCAGTCGACCGGGCACACCGGCAGGCACTTGTCGCACCCGCTGCACAACTCGGGGATGATCACGATGTCCATCCCGTCCTTCACGATCGCACCGAAGACCGACGGACAGGCAGGGATGCACTTGTCGCAGTTGATGCACTCGAGCATCTCGATGCGCAGCGGAGGGTTCTTCCATTTCTGGTTCCGCGTGCGCGTCGCGATCCGCTCAGCTCTCGTGGCCCCCATGGCGGCGAGTGTACGCGAGCACTTCCGACTGGAGCCGGACGATCTCCATGTCGTGCTGGATCTGGATCGTCTTGATCCGCATCTCCGAGCCACGCTCGACGATCTCCTTGTGGAGCTCGTAGCGGGCCTCCTGATGCTCGAGCGCCTCGGCGAAGCGACCCATCAGCTTGTTGAGCGAGGCGAGACGCTGGCGAAGGTCGAGAGCGACCTCGGTGAGCTGTGCCTCGGCCGCCATCGTGAGGGCCTCGCCCCACTGGCGGAGTGCATGGTCGCGCTGGCCCTGGGCAGCGAACAGTTCGCCACGGGCGACCCGCACCGTGACGAGGCTCAGCGGCGAGAGGGCGACGCTCCGCTCGGTGCGGTCGCGCAGGATCCCGTCGGCCTGGTCGAGCACGGCGGCGGCACGGTCGAGAGCGGAGAGCGACACGTAGGCGCTGGCGAGGCGGGCGAGGATCTCGGGCACGAACTCCGGAGCGTGCTCACGGGCCAGTTCGAGGGCCGACTCGCCGAGGCTCACGGCGAGGAGTTCCTCGTTGCGGTCGGCACGGACCTTGGCCATGTTGGCGAGGGTGATCGCGTCGAGGTCGGGACGCTGCTCGCCCTTGTTCGCCATCAGCGCAGCCTCGTAGGTCACGAGGGCGCGGTCGGTGTCGTGCAGGCTGTGCTGGATGACGGCGAGCGAGTTGAGGAGCATGCCCTCGCTCGTGCGTTCGCCCGTGGTGCGGTAGAGCTCGAGGGCGGCCACCGCAGCGGCCAGAGCCTCGGAGAAGTTGGCGGCGTGGTACTGGACGGCCGCCATCAGGTTGAGCGCCGAGACCTCGGTGATCACCGCTCCGCACGAGCGGGCCAGCGACCGAGATTCGAGGGCCACGGCGAAGGCGTCGTTCGTGAGTCCGGAGGCGTAGCAGAGTTCGGCGAGCAGATAGAGGGCCTCGGCCTCGGCCGGCCCGTCACCATCGGCGTGGGCCAGGACACGAGCCTGCTGGACCAGCGCCCGCGCCCCCGGAAGGTCGGTGGCGGCGGCGTCACGCGCCCGCTCCAGCAGGTCGGGCACGGTGGGTGCCTCGACCGGGGCGGTCAGCGGGAGGGTGGTGGTCACGCCTCTTCATCGGCGCGTCCGGCCCCGACATTGAGAAGAAATTTACGGAATAGGGTGAACCCGTGGCAGGACGGACCCGCACGGCTGACAGGGCAGCGTTCTCCGCCGTCGCGCCCGTGATCGCCGTGCTCCCCGTCTGGGCCCTGGCCATCGCCGTCTTCTGGTGGCCCACCTCGCTGGTCTGGGGGATCTCCTACCCCGCCGTGGCCCTCGGGTACGTGGCCGGTGTGGTGCTGCTCTTCGTCCGGCCCGTCCAGGCCAGGATCGTCGCCCCGCTCCTCGGGGCACGGGTGCCGACCCGGAGCGAACGGGCCCGCCTCGAGACGGCGTGGCGCCCGGTGACCGAGCGACTCGGCCTCTCCCCGAAGCGGTTCGTGCTCGCCGTCCTCCCCAGCGACGAACTCAACGCCTTCGCCTGTGGCGGACACCTCGTGGTCGTCACCTCGTTCGCCGTCGACACGCTCCCCCGCGACGAGCTCAGCGGGGTGCTCGCCCACGAACTCAGCCACCACCTCGGCCTGCACACCGTGGGTCTCGCCCTCTCCCAGTGGCTCTCGATGCCGGTCCTGCTGCTCGCCCGGGTCGGTTTCTTCCTCCAGAACGTCGCCGCCGCCGCCACCGACAACTTCGCGGCGCACTCCTCGGCCCTGACCGCGGTCGGGCGGATCGTGGCCGCCGTCCTCCGGGCGGTCTCGTGGGTCTTCCTCGCCGGATTCGTCCTCACGTCGTGGGTCTCCAACTCCGCGGGCCGCGACGCCGAGTTCCAGGCCGACGCCCGCACCGTCCGGATGGGCTTCGGCCCGCCACTCGCGATGGCCCTGCGCCGGGTCACCGGTGAGTTCGGCAGCACCCGCACCACCACGTGGAGCGAGCGTCTGTCGGCCAGCCACCCGAGCCCGCGCCTGCGGGTCGCCCGCATCGAGGCGCTCCTGCGTCGTCAGGTGCCGATGGGGGCGAGCAACGCCCCGAGCACCCGCACCAGCACCTCGTAGTGCACCTCGAGGTCGAGCCCCCGCTTGCCGCCACTCACGAAGACCGTGTCGTGGAGCAGGCACGTCTCGTCGACCACCGTCCGCAGCCTCTTCTTCTGACCGAACGGGCTGATCCCGCCGACCACGTAACCGGTGATCCGTTGGGCCACGTCGGGCGGGCACATCTCGGCCCGCTTGGCCCCGACCGCGGTGGCCAGTTCGCGCATCGACAACTGACCGCTCACCGGCACGATGCCGACCACCGTCTCGACACCCTTCTCGGTCGTGACCTGTGCCAGCAGCGTCTTGAACACCCGGTCGGGTTCGACACCGAGGGCCTCGGCCGCCTCGAGCCCGTAGTTGCGGCTAGCCGGATCGTGGGCGAACTCGTGGACGCGGAACGTCTCTCCGGCCGCCTCGAGTTCGACGATCGCCGGGGTACCGCCCTTCATCGCCCTCCAGTCTGACCCGCGCACACCCCTGTCGACGACATGGCAACATGGCACCCGATGGCCCTCACCGACGCATACCAGCTGTCCGATCGCTATCTCCTCGACGACGGCCGTGTCTTCCTGAGCGGCTCGCAGGCACTCGCCCGCTTCCCGCTCGAACAACTGCGCGCCGACCGACGCGCCGGCCACCGGACC
>JBEBDM010000346.1:0-4885 GCA_041156905.1 Actinomycetota bacterium
TCGTGACGGGATGTCGCGGCTGGCCGCACTCCTGCCCGATGCGACCCTCGTGGAACTCGCGGGTGCGGGACATGCTGCACCCGTCACCCACGCCGACGACATGGTCGACCGTCTCGTCCTCCCGCTGCTCGACCGCGTGGCAGGGGACTGGAGACCCGCTCGCTGAGCGCGTCCGATCGTCCCGATCAGGGAGCGGGGACGTCGACCTCGATGCCGAAGAACGTGCACTTCACCGGGCTGGCGTCGGAACCGGCAGCGATCTGCTCTGCGGTGACCTGGGCGGCGTCGACGCAGTTCTCGACGTTCGAGCGTTGCGACCAGGCTCCCACGGCGATGACGGCGAGCAGGCCGGCCCCGAGGACCTTGCCGATGATGTTCTTGATGAGCACCGCCGACAGGGCGCCGGAGGCGACGAAGGTGGCCGCCACGATGACGGCGACGGTCTTGGCGGTCTCGAGCGACAGGGCGAGCATGCCCTGAACCCTAGGCCGTAGGGTGGCCGCGTGAGCGACCACTCGATCTCCCTGTCCCCGCAAGGCCCGCCCCGTACCGTGTTGCCGGCCGAGCCCGCCGACGTCCGCCATCGGCTGGCACAGGCGGCGTCGCTGTCCGACGCGGAGCGGCGTGCCGTCGCCGCCTCGGTCGTGGCGTCCCACCCCCGGTCGTTGGCGGCGTGGTGCGCGCTCGGCGAGGCGGAGGACGAGCCGGTGCGTCGTTACGCAGCATTCCGGGTGGGGTATCACCGTGGTCTCGACGCACTGCGCGGCAGCGGCTGGAAGGGCTCGGGCTACGTGCGCTGGTCCGACGAGACGAATCGTGGCTTCCTCGGTTGCCTCGTCGGCCTCGGCCGTGCCGCTGCCGAGATCGGTGAGGACGACGAGCGTGAGCGGATCGGCCTGTTCTTGGCGCAACTCGACCCGCAGACCTGGCCCGGCGTCGACGGGGACACGCGCTGAGCACGCTCGGGGTGGTCCTCTGCGGTGGGGCGAGCCGTCGGATGGGCTCGCCGAAGCCGTTCGTCGAGGTCGGCGGCGTGCCGATGGCCCGACGTGTGGCCGATGCACTCCTCGCGGGCGGGTGTACGACCGTGATCGCCGTCGGTGGGGACGCCACGGCGCTCTCCACGATCGGCCTCTCGCACGTCGCCGACCGCTGGCCGGGTGAGGGTCCCCTCGGTGCCGTGGCCACGTCCCTGGCCGAGGGCGTCCGGCTTGGTGCGACGCGGGTCGTGGTCGCCCCGTGTGACCTGCCGTTCCTCACGCCGGCCTCCGTCTCGACCCTCCTCGGCTCGCCGTCCGCCGTCGTCGTGGCCACCGCCGATCGTGTGCAACCGCTTCTCTCGGCGTGGGATCCCGCCCTGCTGCCGACGCTGGAGGCCGAGTTCACCGCCGGCGAGCGGCGGATCCTCTCGGTCCTCGACCGGCTCACCGGGGTCGAGCGGGTCGAGGTGGCCGCTGCCGACCTCGTGAACGTCAACCATCCCGGCGACCTACCGCAGTAGCGTGCTCCCGATGTCCCTCCAGTACCGATGGATCACCACGACCCCCGAGCTGGAGTCCTACGTCGAGGCGCTGTGCGCCGAGCCGCGGTATGCCCTCGACACCGAGTTCCACCGCGAGCGCACGTACTTCCCGAAGCTCGCCCTCCTGCAGTTCGCCGGAGCCGGTGAGATCGTCCTGGTCGACCCCCTGTCGTGCGACCTGTCCTGCCTCGTCCGCCTGTTCCGCAGCGAGTCCCTCGCCGTCCTGCACGCCGCCCAGCAGGACCTCGACGTGCTCACCCACGCCGTCGGGGCCGTTCCCGAGCGCTTGTTCGACACCCAGCTGGCGGCCGGATTCTGTGGCTACAGCACGCCGTCGCTCGTCTCGCTCCTGCAGGGAGAGTTGCGGGTCACGGCCGCCAAGGGTGACCGGCTCACCGACTGGCTGCGGCGCCCGCTGACCGACGACCAGTGTGTCTACGCGGCCGCCGACGTGGCCCACCTGTTCGACCTCCACGACCGCCTCTCCGAGCGCCTCGCCCGGGACGGCCGCCTCGAGTGGGTCGACGAGGCCTGTGAGGAACTCCGCACCCGCCCCGTGTCGGGCACCGACCCCGACATGGCCTGGACCCGCATCAAGGACGTCCGTGTGCTCCGGCCGCGTGCCCGGGGGGTCGCCCGCTCGGTCGCCGCCTGGCGTGAGCGTCGTGCGATGCAGATCGACTCGCCGGTCCGCCAGGTCCTGCCCGACCTCGCCATCCTCGGCATCGCCCAGAAGCAGCCGCGCACGACGGCCGAGCTCGCCCACGCCCGTGGAGTCGACGACCGCCACACGCGGGGCTCGATCGCCCAGCAGATCATCGAGGCCGTGGCGGCCGGCATGTCCGACGAGGTCGAACTGCCTGCTCCCGAGGGTGAGGAACTCGACCGGAACCTGCGCCCGGCCGTGACCCTCGTGTCGGCGTGGGTCAGCGAGGTCGCCCGCCGTGAGCGGGTCGACACGGCCCTGCTGGCCACCCGCAACGACCTCGTGGCCTTCCTGCGTGGCGATGCCGACGCCCGGCTCGCCCACGGTTGGCGCCAGACCATGGTCGGGGAAGGGATCCGTCGCCTCGTGGGCGGGGGAGCGGCACTGACCTTCGACGGTCGCGGGGGTCTCGACCTCGTCGACCTCCCGGGCGCCGGAACCTGATCCCCCTCTTTCCACAGGTCGCGGGGTAGAGTGCTCCGCAATGTCAACTCTCTAGGTTCGGGAGCCCTACTGTGAAGAAGGGTCGTCACCGTCGCTTCGAAGAAGCGCGGAAGCTCAAGCAAGCCGGTCCCAGCGCATTCGATCTGGGTCTCGGCGGTCACGAAGATCGCACATCGTCCGAGGACGACCAGTACGCCGCACTGGCGGAGAAGTACGGGGTCACCTTCGACGAGGATGACGACGAGCACGACGACTGATCTGACCACGAGGTGCCCGCGCCCGGACAACCCCCCGGTAGCCATGACCTCGCAGACCCTCCTCCCGCTCCGTAACGTCGCCCTCGTCGCCCACGTCGACCACGGCAAGACCACCCTCGTCGACGCGCTCCTGCGCGCCACGGGCACCTTTGCTGCCCACCAAGCGGTGGTCGACCGTGTGATGGACTCCAACGACCAGGAGCGCGAGCGCGGCATCACCATCCTCGCCAAGGCCGCCTCGGTCGAGTGGAAGGGTGTCCGTATCAACCTCGTCGACACGCCCGGCCACGCCGACTTCGGTGGAGAGGTCGAGCGTGCGCTGACCATGGTCGACGGCGTGCTCCTCCTCGTCGACGCCGCCGAGGGGCCCCTGCCCCAGACCCGGTACGTGCTCCAGAAGGCACTCGCCCGCGACCTGCCGGCGATCGTCATCATCAACAAGGTCGACCGTCAGGACGCCCGCGCCGAGGAAGTCCTCGACGAGGTGTACCAGCTGTTCATCGACCTCGACGCCGGCGACCACCACATCGACTTCGAGATCATCTCGGCCGTGGCCCGTGAGGGTCGGGCGATGAGGGGCATCGGCATGCCGGCCGACGACGCCGACCTGTCGGCCCTGCTCGACACGATCCTCGAGGCCATCCCCGCTCCCCGGGGCGATGCCTCGGCCCCGCTGCAGGCGATGGTCACCCAGCTCGACGCCAGCGAGTACCTCGGCCGCCTGGCCATCGGCCGCGTGGTGAACGGCACCCTGCGCCGTGGCGAGACCGTGGCGCTCCTCGAGGAGGAATTCGCCGAGGGCCAGCCGCCGCTCAAGCGCCGCCTCGCCCAGCTGATGGCGTTCCGTGGTGTCCAGCGCGCCGAGGTCGAGGAACTGGGCGCCGGCGACCTGTTCGTCGTGGCCGGGTTCCCCGAGGTCGAGATCGGCGACACGATCGCCAGCACCGAGGCCCCGGTCGCCCTGCCCCGACTCGTCGTCGACGAGCCCGTGCTGCGCATGACCTTCGGCGTCAACACCTCGCCGCTCGCCGGCAAGGACGGCAAGTTCCTCACGAGCCGCCACCTGATCGACCGTCTGAACCGCGAGATCCTCGGCAACGTCAGCATCAAGCTGTTCGAGACCGGCTCGCCCGACGTGATCGAGGTCGCCGGCCGTGGCGAGCTGCAGCTCGCCGTGCTCATCGAGTCGATGCGCCGCGAGGGCTACGAGCTCCAGGTGAGCCGTCCCGAGGTCATCACCAAGGAAGTCAACGGCAAGCGCTTCGAGCCGCAGGAGCGCGGTGTCTGCGACGTCCCCGACGAGCACGTCGGCACCGTCACCCAGGAACTCGCGCCGCGCAAGGGCCGGGTCACCGACCTGCGCCAGGGCGACGCCGGCCGCACGATCGTTACCTTCGAGTGCCCGAGCCGCGGTCTCATCGGTTTCCGTTCGCTGTTGATGACCGCCACTCGTGGCACTGCACTGCTGCACCAGCACCACCTCGGCTGGATGCCGTGGGCGGGCGAGATGCCCGACAACCGTGGTGGAGCGATGGTCGCCGACCGTCTCGGCGTGACCACCGGCTACGCGCTCGACAACCTGCAGCAGAGCGGCGAGTTCTTCGTCGAGCCCGGCGAGCAGGTCTACGAGGGCATGGTCGTGGGCGAGTGCGCCCGCGAGAGCGAGATGGTCGTCAACGTCGTGCGTGCCAAGGAGAAGAACAACATCCGCACGCACAGCCACGACGACGCCGTCAAGCTGCCGGCACCGCGCATCCACACGCTCGAGACCGCGATCGAGTGGATCGCTCCCGACGAGCTCGTCGAGGTCACCCCGAAGGCGATCCGCGTCCGCAAGCGCCACCTCGGCCTCGAGGACCGTCGCAAGGCGAACAAGGTCCTGCGCGCCGGCGGCTGACGCCGGGCGTCAGCACCCCCAGACTCAGCACCCCAGACTTAGCGGCTCCACACTCAGCG
>JBEBDM010000347.1:0-4512 GCA_041156905.1 Actinomycetota bacterium
CCTCGTCGACCTCTACATCAGCACCGACCAGATCGGCTTCTACGCCGGCTGACCCCCACCCACCCCACCCACCCCCCCGATCTCGGCGCAGATCGTCCCGGATTTCGGAACCATACGTACCGAGATCGTGAGGGGTGCTTCGCATGGAGTCGGGGGGAGAGGGTGGGTTAGGGTGCGCCGAACATCACCCGACGATTCCTGGGGGGAACATCGTGAAGACCAAGGCCGCCATTCTGTGGGAGCGCAACAAGCCGTGGAGCGTGGAGGAGATCGAGCTCGATCCGCCGAAGGCCGGTGAGGTCCTCGTGAAGATGGTCGCGAGCGGCATGTGCCACAGCGACGAGCACCTCGTGACCGGCGACCTCGCAGGCGCCACCCCTGAGCCGCCGCTGATCGGTGGTCACGAGGGTGCGGGCATCGTGCTCGAGGTCGGTCCTGGCGTGTTCAGCGTGCAGCCCGGCGACCACGTCGTGTTCGGCTTCATCCCGGCCTGCGGTCGCTGCCCGAGCTGCGCCGAGGGCCACAGCAACCTCTGCGACATGGGTTCGCTCACCGCGACCGGCATGCAGATCAGCGACGGCACCGCTCGTCACCACGCCCAGGGTCGCGACATCGCCCTCGGCATCGGCTCGCTCGGCACGTTCGCCCACCACACGGTGGTCCACGAGGCCAGCTGCATCAAGATCGACAAGGACCTCCCGCTCGACAAGGCCTGCCTCCTCGGCTGTGGCGTCGTGACCGGCTGGGGCTCGTCGGTGTACGCCGCTCAGGTCCAGCCCGGTGACACCGTCGCCGTCGTCGGTGTCGGTGGCATCGGCGCCAACGCCGTGCAGGGCGCCAAGCTTGCCGGTGCCCGCGTCGTGGCCGCCATCGACCCGATCGAGTTCAAGCGCGAGAAGGCGATGGAGTTCGGTGCGACCCACACCCACGCCAGCATCGACGAGGCCCTCGCCTCCCTGCCCGAGACCACCTGGAACCGTGGCTTCGACAAGGTGATCATGACCTGCGGCGTCGGCAACGGCGACGTCCTCGGCCAGGCGTTCTGGCTCGGCGGCAAGCGCAGCAAGATCGTCGTGACGAACATCCACCCGACGCTCGAGGCCACCATCTCGGTGCCGGCCGTGTTCCTCACGGTGTTCGAGAAGCAGCTCATCGGCTCGCTCTTCGGCTCGGCCAACCCGCGCAAGGACATCCCCAAGCTGCTCGAGCTCTACACGCAGGGTCAGCTCGATCTCGACGGTCTCGTCACCAAGACGTACCCGCTCGAGGGGATCAACGAGGGCTACGCCGACATGAACTCGGGCAAGAACATCCGTGGCGTGCTCGTCTACGAGCACTGAGCCTCGGGCGTCTCGCTCGTCCACGTCCTGACGCCACCGGCGCTCGACCATTGGGGGAAATGACATGAAGTGCAGGGCTGCCGTCCTTCGCGGCGTCGACCAGCAGTGGCAGATCGAGGAACTCACGGTCGACCCGCCCAAGGTGGGCGAGGTCATCGTGAAGTGGTCGGTCGCGGGCCTCTGCCACAGCGACGAGCACTTCGTCACCGGCGACATGGTCCCCGATGCGGCACTGCTCGAGGCCATGGGTCAGCCGCCCTTCTTCCCGGTCATCGCCGGGCACGAGGGTGCGGGCGTCGTGGTCGAGGTCGGCCCCGGCGTCACGAGCGTCGCGGTGGGCGACCACGTGTCGGCGAGCTTCGTGCCGTCGTGCGGTCGTTGTCGCTACTGCAGCACCGGCCGTCAGAACCTGTGCGACGCCGGTGCCGGCGCGATGCAGCACGGGATGATCACCGACGGGACGAACCGTCACTGGCTGAACGGTGAGCCCGTGCGTCTGATGGCCAAGCTCGGCACGTTCGCCGAGTACACGTGCGTCGCCGAGGCGTCGGTCATCAAGGTCGACGCCGACCTACCCCTCGCTGCTGTCGCTCTCGTCAGTTGCGGTGTGGCCACCGGTTGGGGCTCGGCCACCAAGCGTGCCGACGTCCGTCCCGGTGACACGGTCGTTGTCGTCGGCATCGGTGGTATCGGCATGAACGCCGTGCAGGGCGCGGTGGCGGCTGGTGCCAAGCGCGTGATCGCCGTCGACCCGGTGGAGTTCAAGCGCGAGAAGGCGATGGAGTTCGGGGCGACCCACACCTTCGCCTCGATGGACGAGGCCTTCCCTGCCGTGACCGAGATGACCTACGGGCAGATGGCCGACAAGGTGATCATGACCCCCGGCGTGATGTACGGCGACATGATGCGCCTCGGCACGGGCCTCGCCGGCAAGGGCGGCACGATCGTCGTCACCGCCGTCGCCCCGATCACCCAGACGGAGTCGTCGGTCAACCTGTTCGAGCTGGCGATGTGGAACAAGGAGATCAAGGGAACGATCTTCGGTTCGCTCAACCCGCGCAGCGACATCCCCGCGCTTCTCGGCCTCTACCGAGAGGGTCAGCTCAAGCTCGACGAGCTGATCACCCGCACGTACACGCTCGACCAGATCAACGAGGGGTACGACGACATGCGCACGGGGAAGAACATCCGCGGCGTGATCGTCTATGACTGATCGGGTGTCCGACACCGCAGGATTGATGCAGCGCGTCCTCGGGCGCGTGGTCGGCCGTGCGCGAGAGATCGAACTCGTCGTGGCGGCACTCGCGGCCGATCGTCACGTGTTGCTCGAGGGGCCTCCGGGCACCGGCAAGAGCACGCTGCTACGCGCGGTCGCCAGCGAACTCGGGCTCGGTTTCGAGTTCGTGGAGGGCAACGCCGAACTCACGCCAGCGCGTCTCGTGGGCCACTTCGACCCGGCCCGCGTGCTGAGCGAGGGATACGACCCCGACGTGTTCGTCGACGGTCCGCTCGTGAGCGCCCTGCGCGACGGCTCGTTGCTCTACGTCGAGGAGATCAACCGCATCCCGGAGGAGACGCTCAACGTGCTCATCACGGTGATGAGCGAGCGCGAACTCCACGTGCCGCGCCTCGGTCGGGTCGCGGCGGCGCCGGGCTTCCGCCTCGTCGCGGCCATGAACCCGTTCGACGCGATCGGCACGGCTCGCATCAGCAGCGCCGTGTACGACCGCGTGTGCCGACTCTCGGTGGGGTACCAGGACGCTGCCGACGAGGTGTCGATCGTCAGTGGCGCCCTTCCTGCGCTTGCGCCCGGCCTTCCCGCCGACTGGCTGGCGAAGGTCGTCGAGGTCGTGCGCCTCACGCGCTCGCACGCCGACGTGCGCATCGGCTCGTCGGTGCGCGGTGCGATCGACACGGTGGCCGTCGCCGGCTCGCTCGGCTCGATGCGCGGTGTCGCAGCGCACGATCCGTCGGTGGGTCTCGACGCTGCCCTCGTCGCCCTGAGCGGACGGCTCCGGTTGCGCGAGGGCTGCAGCCGCGCTCCCGAGTCGATCGTGACCGAGATCTGGGAGCAGGTGTTCGCTGCCCCGGACGACAGCGACGGCCCGGGAAAAGCCTGAGCCCCGACGCGGGGTCGCCACCAGCGAAGAGCCCCGACGTGAAGGAGGGCGACGCGGCAGATGCCGAGGTCGCCAAGAGCCAGAAGCGCACGACCTCGCGCCGCGACCTCGCTCGCCACGAGCGCTTCGAGCAGGTCTCGCCCGAGGTCGGCGAGCTCGATGAACAGGCCGTCGACGATGCGATGCGCGACGACCCCGACGAGACCCTGGCGATGCTCGCCGACCTCGTCGGTGCCACCGACCAGTCGCTGCGCGATCTCGCCCGTCGGCTCGCCGCGAAGTTGTTCCTCGACGTCGCCCGTCGTGGTCCTGTGCGACCCAAGGGGATTGGCACCCTGCGCGACCTGCCGTACTCGCCCGACGGTGGTGACCTCGACGTCGATGCCAGCCTCGAGGCGATCGTGGAGGGCCGAGCCGGTGGGATCGATGCCGAGCGTCTCCGTGTGCGCGGCTGGGTGAAGCCCGCCACGGCGCTGTGCCTGTTGGTCGACCGCAGCGGCTCGATGGGCGGCAAGCCGCTCGCGACCTCGGCTCTCGCCGCTGCCGCGGTCGCGACCCGCTGCCCCTCCGACTACAGCGTGCTGGCGTTCGGGAAGGACATCGTCGTCGCCAAGTCGCAGGAGTCGGCCAAGCCCGGCGAACTGGTGGTGACCGACGTGCTCTCGCTGCGGGGGTTCGGCACGACCGATCTTGCCGGGGCGTTACGCGTCGCGGGGGAGCAGCTCGCCCGGAGCCGTGCGGCGCGCAAGGTCACGATCGTGTTGAGCGACTGCCGGTCCACGGTGGAAGGCGATCCGGTGGCCGCCGCTCGTGGCCTCGACGAGGTGGTCGTCATCGCGCCCGAGAGCGACAGCGATGAGGCGAGGGCGTTCGCCGAGCGGAGCGGTGCCGCGCTCACCACGATCGCCGGACCGTCGGAGGTCGCCGAGGCACTGGCGAGGGTGCTCGACCGGGTCTGACCGAGGGGGTGGAGGCCTGTCTCATTCATGAGACAGTCCGAGCGGCCGCGGCCGAGAGTCCCGCTCTCAGCAGCTGACGTTCTTGGGCGGCAC
>JBEBDM010000348.1:0-3083 GCA_041156905.1 Actinomycetota bacterium
CTACCCGGCTGAAGTCGCCGTTCTTCATCTCCTCGGCGAGCAGCTTGCGGCCGGTGGGGTTGATGCGCTCGCCGATCATCACGAAGGGCCGGTCGTAACCGATGACCACTTCCTTGGTAGCCGAGCTGATCACGGTGTGGGTCATGACGGGTCCTCTTCAAGGTTGTCGCTGAATGCGATCGGGGTGACGGGAACGTGCTCGGGCGATGCGGGGTCCCAGCCCCCGTTGTCGACCAGCACGTGCAGGCGCTCGTTGGTGAACTCGCGCTCGATCGAGGCGGCTGTCTCCTCGACGATGGTGACGATGTCGTCACCGGTGACGGGGTAGCTCGTACGGCGCCATTCGCCGACGTACTCCTGGGCCGTCTTCTTCCCGGCCACCATGGCAGCGCGGTCGATCGCCTTCTGGAAACGGTGGGGGAGGATGAAGGCGTGCTTGTCCTCTCCGATCTTCCCGTTGACCTGAGCGGGGATGTCGCGCCAGCAGATCAGGATGATCTCGTCGGCACCACGGCTACGACGGCTCATGCGGCTGTTCCTTTCGTGACGGCTGCGGCGAACGCCGAGAGGCCGGTGGGGTGGTGCTCGAAGCGGAGTCCGAGCTGGGCGGCCGCGTCCTCGGCTGCGGCCACCACGGTGGCCAGCGAGTCGGGGTCGGTGGTCTGCGAGAGCAGGACCAGCCGGGTGTAGTGGCCGAAGTAGGCGGAGAGCAGTTCGGGGTGGCGGTCGAGGCCGAGGCCCTCCCACACGAGCGCCCGGAAGTGCTTGGCGAGGAAGTCGGTGAGCCAGAAGGTCCCGAGTTCGTCGGCGGCGAGCGCCTCGAACGACGAGGTGCCGGCGAAGAACTCGTAGCAGTGGTTGCCCGGCAACCGACTCACGTTCGGGCGCTCGGCCACGAGGGAGTCGAGTGCTCCGCCGGTGCCGCAGTCGGCGTAGCCGAGCAGAACCGTGCGCTCGCCCTGGGGGTCGAGCTCGTCGAGCATCTCGGCGACGGAGGGGGTGATGCGCTCGGGACGGTTGTGGAGGTTCGCCGGGAGGTAGCGAACCTCCACCACGTCGTCGAGGCCGTCGGCGGCCAGCACGGCGCGCAACTCACTCACGAGTGCGCCGCAGGCCAGCACGAGGGGCCGAGACATCGCCGTCGCCGAAGGGGAGGGTCAGACCGAGGGTCCGGGGGGCTCGGCGTGGCCGCGACGGGCGCTGACGAGCTGCTTGGCGGTCTCCGAGGCCACGGCCGCATCGCGGCAGTAGGCGTCGGCTCCGATGGCGGCACCGAACTCCTCGTTCAGCGGGGCGCCACCGACGAGCACGATGTACTTGTCGCGCAGGCCGCGCTCCTGGAGGGTGTCGATGACGACCTTCATGTACGGCATCGTGGTGGTGAGCAGGGCCGACATGCCGAGGATGTCGGGCTGGTGCTCCTCGAGCGCGGCGAGGAAGGCATCGGCATCGGTGTTGATGCCGAGGTCGATGACCTCGAAGCCGGCGCCCTCGAGCATCATCGCGACGAGGTTCTTGCCGATGTCGTGGATGTCGCCCTTGACGGTGCCGATGACGACCTTGCCGATCGGCTCTGCGCCGGTCTCGGCGAGCAGCGGACGGAGGATCTCCATGCCGGCCTTCATCGCGTTGGCCGAGAGGAGCACCTCGGGCACGAAGAGGATGCCGTCGCGGAAGTCGATGCCGACGATGCGCATGCCCTCGACGAGTGCGTCATTGAGGACCTTGTCGGGGCCCCAACCGCGGTCGAGGAGGATCAGCGTCCCCTCGGCGACCTCGGCCTGCAGACCGTCGTAGAGGTCCTCGTGCATCTGGGTGACCAGTTCGTCATCGGGCAGGGACGCGAGATCCAGGTCGTCGGCATCGCTCATGTCGCACCTCGTGGTGTGGGAGTGAGTGTTTCACGATACGGAACGAATCCGTATCGTGAAACTCTACCACAGAGAGCGCGCGCTCCGCATCACGAGGCGACGATCGCCGCGAGGTGCCGTCCGTAGTCGTCAGAGCTCATCAGGTCGGCGCAGCGCCGGAACCGCCGCAGGCCATACGCCCAGAAGTCGTCGACAGGGTTCTCGTTGGCGAACTGCACCCAGCCCCACATGCTCCAGAGCACGTCGCACAGCGCCTTGTAGGCGGTCATCCGGCCGACCTCGTGGGCCGGCGGCTCGTGGCCGAAGTAGGCCTGGAGGAGCACGGCGTCCTGCTCGGCGGTGAACTCGCCCTCCACGGAGAGGTCGCCGAGGTCCCACATCGGGTCGTTGTTGCCGCCGTACTCGTAGTCGATCAGGAACATCCGGGTCCCCGTGTCGAGGAAGTTCTCGCAGAGTGGGTCGCAGTGCGACGGCACGGTGGGGCGAATGGCACCGAGGAGCGTCTCCTCGGTGCGCACGGCGAGGGCCTCGATCTCGGGCCACTCGTCCGGTAGGCGGGTGCCCTTCTCCCGGAGGATCCGCTTGAAGGTGTCGATCTGGGGGAACAGCTGGAAGTCGACGGCGAACCGGTCGCTGGTGGTGTGGAGCCGGCGGATGACTTCTCCGGCCCTCGTGACCGACCCGAGGTCGCGGAAGCCATCGGGGCTCATCGTCGTCGCACCCTCCACGAACCGGGTGACCATCAGGCCGTCGCTGACGTCGAAGTGCAGCACCTCGGCGTTGACCCCGGCGGCAGCCGTCGCCTTCGCCGCGATCTCCTCGGCCCGACGGTCGATGTACTCGCTCGTCCCCTCCCCGGGGATGCGCAGGACGACGCGGCCGTCGGGAGTGTCGACGAGGTAGTTGAGGTTCGTGAGACCTGCGAGACGACGGGTGGGCGCGTCGGCCGGGAGCCCGGCCCGTACCAGTGCTGCGGCGATGTGAGGTTCGCTCATGGCCGCATTCTTGCCGCTCGGTGGATACTGCCCGTAACCCGCGCTCGGCAACGGTTGCAAGCAAGTCTCTATGTGTTCCGGTAGTCGTAGGCCGCTCGGGCTGCTCATCCGCCTAGGACGAGATGATGTAGCCGCGCCATCCACATGCGGAACCGTCTACATAGCGACCGGTAACGACAAACATCCGGGACCAGGAGCCATCGCTTGCTATGGCATG
>JBEBDM010000349.1:0-4194 GCA_041156905.1 Actinomycetota bacterium
TCGTTCACCAAGGGCACCCGTCAGGAGGTCGATTTCGTGGTCGACCGCCTCGGGCTCACCCCCGGGGCCCGGGTGCTCGACGTCGGTTGCGGCCCGGGGCGACACGCCCACGAACTGGCCCGACGGGGGATCGAGGTCCACGGGATCGACATCAGCGAGACGTTCGTCGAGCTGGCGAGGGCCGATGCTCCCGCTGGGGCCACCTTCGAGCGGCTCGACGCCCGGGCGCTCCTCGGCGAGGAGCGCTTCGCCGGCCGTTTTGACGCCGTGATCTGCCTGTGCCAGGGCGCGTTCGGCCTGATGACGGCGGGTGGCGACGACCAGCGGGTGCTCGAGGGGATGGCCGAAGCCCTGCGTCCGGGCGGACACCTCGTGCTGAGCGCCTTCAGCGCATACCACGTGGTCAAGTACTTCGACGCGGCCGTGTTCGACGCCTCCACCGGGGTCAACCACGAGCACACCGAGATCCGCAGCCCGGAGGGGGAGACCCGCACGGTCGACCTCTGGACCGGCTGCTACACCCCCCGTGAACTGCGCCAGGCCTGCGCCCTCGCCGGGCTGGAGACCCTGAGCGTGAGCAGTGTCGAACCGGGCGCCTACGGCCTCGCGGAGCCCTCCGTCGAGACGCCGGAGTTTCTGGTCGTCGCCCGACGCCCCTCCTGAGGGCGCTGCTATCCTTCACGGGTCCGGAATCCGCCGGATCCTTGATGTTCCTGTCCGAAAGCGATCGTCCCTTGTCCGACACCCTGAACCCCTCCGCCTCCGCCGGTGCCTTCGGCACCTTCGACGAGGAGGGCAACTACACCCCTCGTGAGATCGTCGCCGACGATCTCGGCATGTCCTTCGCCGATGCCATCGCCGGAAAGATGGTCGACGTCGAGGACGGCCAGCTCGTCCACGGCACCGTGGTGAAGATCGACAAGGACGAGGTCCTCCTCGACATCGGCTACAAGAGCGAGGGTGTCATCCCGTCGCGTGAGCTCAGCATCCGCAACGATGTCGACCCGAGCGAGATCGTCTCGATGGGCGAGCAGATCGAAGCCCTCGTCCTCACCAAGGAGGACAAGGAAGGCCGTCTGGTCCTCAGCAAGAAGCGCGCCCAGTACGAGCGTGCGTGGGGCACGATCGAGAAGATCAAGGAAGCCGAGGGCATGGTCGAGGGTCCGGTGATCGAGGTCGTCAAGGGCGGTCTCATCGTCGACATCGGCCTCCGTGGCTTCCTCCCGGCCTCGCTCGTCGAGCTGCGCCGTGTCCGCGACCTGCAGCCGTACGTCGGCAAGGTCGTGCAGGCCAAGATCATCGAGCTCGACAAGAACCGCAACAACGTCGTGCTGAGCCGTCGGGCCTTCCTCGAGGAGACCCAGAAGGAGAGCCGCGACAGCTTCCTCACGAACCTCAAGCCGGGCGAAGTCCGCGAGGGTGTCGTCAGCAGCGTCGTCTCGTTCGGTGCGTTCGTCGACCTCGGCGGCATGGACGGTCTCATCCACGTCAGCGAGCTGTCGTGGAAGCACGTCGACCACCCGGGCGCCGTCGTCACCGTCGGCGACAAGGTCACCGTGCAGGTCCTCGACGTCGACTTCGACCGCGAGCGCATCAGCCTCTCGCTCAAGGCGACCCAGCAGGATCCGTGGCAGGAGTTCGCCGGTAGCCACGAGGTCGGCCAGCTCGTCTACGGCCGTGTCACCAAGCTCGTGCCGTTCGGCGGCTTCGTGCAGGTGGGCGACGGCATCGAGGGTCTCGTGCACATCAGCGAGATGAGCACGCACCACGTCGACGCGCCCGAGCAGGTCGTGACCCCCGGCGAGGAGCTGTGGGTCAAGATCATCGATCTCGACCTCGCCCGTCGCCGGATCAGCCTCTCGATCAAGCAGGCCGCCGAGGGTGGCGAGCTCGCCGAGGAGTACCGCCAGCACTTCGAGGTCGACGAGCACGGCAACTGGACCGCCGGTGGCGACGACGCCGAGCGCGAGGCCGCCTGGGCCGAGTACTACCAGGAGAATCCCGACGCCGAGGGTGCGCCCCAGGCCGCCGAGGCTCCCGAGGCGTGAGCCTCTCCCGGTCCGCCGGGAAACGAATGAACCTGTGGATCGTCCGGCTCAGCTGAGCCGGACGATTCCCATTTTCACGGCCATCAACACGGCCTGCGTACGGTCGCGGGCGTCGAGCTTCTCGTAGATCGAGGCGAGGTGGTTCTTCACCGTCTTCTGGCTGATGAACAGCTTGGCGGCGATCTCGCCCGTGCCGAGTCCGTCGGCGACGAGCTGGAGGACCTCCTCCTCGCGGGCCGAGATCACCTGCTCGTTGCCGCGGGTGGCCTCCTGGAGCATCACCTCGGCGAGCCGGGGCGACATCGCGGTGTCGCCGTTGGCCGCGAGGTGGATGGCGGAGACGACGTCCTGGACGGGGGAATCCTTGGTCAGGTAGCCGATGGCCCCGGCCTTGAGGGCACGATCGATGATGTCGCGGTCGACGTGCATGGTGAGCATCACCACGCGCATCCGGTTGTCGGCGTTGACGAGCTGGCGGGTCGCGTCGATGCCGTCGGTACCGGGCATCGAGACGTCCATGAGGACGACCTCGGGCTTGGTGGCGAGGGCGACCTTCACTCCTTCGGCGCCGTCGCTGGCCTCACCGACGACGGTGATGCCCTCGGCCTCGAGGGCCCGGCGGAGTCCCTGACGGAGCATGGTGTGATCGTCGACGAGCACGACGGTGGTCTTCATGAGTGGAGGGATCCTTCTGGAATGTCGATGCGCATCTCGGTGCCACCCTCGGGCCTGTTGCGCAGGGTGAGGCGGGCGTCGAGACGTTCGGCACGCTCGCGCATGCCGATGAGACCGTAACTGTCGCTGCGGGCTCGTGTGTTGTCGAGTCCGACTCCGTCGTCGCGGACGGTGAGTCGGACGCCGTCGTCGGTGACGTGGCCGTGGACCTCGATCTTCGTGGCGCGCGCATGGCGCTCGACGTTGACGATGGCCTCGCGGGCGATCTGCCAGACCTCGCGCTCGACGAGCAGCGGCAGGCGGTCGGGAAGGTCGATGTCGCAGACGGCGTCGAGACCGGCACGCTGCTGGACGCGGGCGATGAACTCCCTCGCCGTCGCCGCGAGGTCGCGGGTGTCGCTGACGTCGGTGCGCAGGTCGTGCAGGGTGTCGCGCACCTCGCTGATGACCCCCGTGACCTGTACCCGGAGGTCGCGGAGCATCTGCTGGTGCTCGGGGGCGTCGGCCGTGGCGCTGATCGCCCGGTCGACCTCGAACCCGATCATCGCGAGCGACGAGCCGACGTGGTCGTGGAGGTCGCGGGCGATGCGCGAGCGCTCCTCGGCCGCGGCCAGGGATCGGATGCGCAGGAACATACGGGCGTTGTCGATGGCGATGCCGAACGGCTCGGAGAGCCCGTGCACCACCTCGGCCTGTTGCTGCCCGAAGGCCGACTCGTCGCGGGCTTCCACCGCCAGCAGTCCGATGAGCGAGCCTCTTGCACGCAGCGCCGTGTACACGCCCGATCGTGCGTCGGGAGCGACACCTCCACCGCGAGGCAGGGCGTCGAGACGGACGGTCTTCGGTGAACCGACCGCGCTGAGCGCCCCGTGGGGGAGGTCGTCGGTGGCGTACGCGATCGAGTCGGTCATGCCGATGGTGCGTGCCGGGATCATCCGGTCGGAGATCGGGTCGTGCAGGAAAACGGTGAGCGCGTCGTACCTGACCATCGAACGCAGTCGTGCCACGGTGCTGTCGAGGACGTCGTCGAGGTCGAGCGAGGCCGGGAGGCTCTGGGCCACACGCTGGAGGGCGAAGAGCAGCGAGTTGGCCTCGGCGAGCCGGCTCACGCGGTCGAGGGCGGCCTTCTGCTGGCGGTCGGCGTCACGGGCCGTGTTGTGGGCGAGTCCGCTCGTGAACGCCATGAGGGCGAGGAGTGCAGCCCACAACATGCCGTCCTGGATACCGGTGGCGGCTCCCACCTCGAGGGCGTGCTGGGTGGTGACCGCGGCGACGATGACGACGCTGATGATGGCGCTGTACGCAGCACCGCAGGCGAAGCCGGCGAGCATGCCGGTGGGCACGACGAACAGGACGAACGGTGAGGCCCAGGCGCCCGACAGCATGATCGTCGCGGTGTTGACGCCCTGCTCGATGAGGATGCGGAGGCGGACGCCTTCCTCATTGCGGTACGGAACGGGGTGGAGGATCG
>JBEBDM010000350.1:0-6306 GCA_041156905.1 Actinomycetota bacterium
AGCGCATGTTCATGCCCACGAGGCCGTCACCGATCCGCTTCTCGGAGGTGATGCGGACGTCGGCGCCGAGCCTGCTGCTGAGCCACTCGCTGGTGATCTGATCGGGTTCCATCGGGGCGCACCGTAGCCCCTCCCGGGCGGCCGCCTCCGCAGCGGAGTGGCCCGCCGGTAGGGTCGGTGGCGCATGTACCGGTTCCTCGCGACCCCCCGCTGGATCGGCTTCCACCTGCTCTGCGCGGCTGCCGTCGCCGGCATGGTGACCGCCGGGTTCTGGCAGCTGTCCCGCCTCGACCAGCGGGCCGTGTTCAAGGATGACGTCCGCTCCCGGACGGCCGCTCCCGTGGTCGACCTCGCCGAACTGCGCGCCGACGGCGATGACGGACTCGTCGCCGACGAGTGGCGGCGTGTCGAGGCCACCGGCACCTACCTCGCCGACCCCCAGTTCACGGTCGTGAACGTCAGCCAGGACGGCTCTGCCGGTCAGGACCCGGTGAACGGTCTGCTCCTCGACGACGGCACCGTCCTGATCGTGAACCGCGGCTTCACGACCTCGGCCGACGCCGTGCCCCCGCCGCCCACCGGCACGGTGACCGTCACCGGGCGCATCCGTCTCAGCCAGACCGCGGGGTACGGCCAGGCGAGTGACGACGGCACACAACCACTCACCCAGATCCGACGCGTCGACCTCGGTGCGCTGTCGCAGCAGTTCGAGCAGCCCGTCCTGCCCGTGTACATCGACCAGACCGACATGTCGATCGAGACCGCCGGCCGCCTGGTGCCCGTTGCCTTCCCCAACCTCGACGGCGGGCCGCCGCACCTGTCGTACGCGCTCCAGTGGTTCACGTTCAGCGCGAGCGTCGCGGTGGGCTGGGTCCTCGCCGTCCGCAAGAGCGTCCGGACACGCAAGGGCATCGCCCCGAAGCGTCGCCCGCCGGTGATCGACGACTCCTACGCTGCCGGCTGATCAGGCCGAGGGGACGAAGCCCTCGATCTCGGCCATTCGGCGGAACTGCTCGACCACGTTCGGTGTCGCGTACGTCGGGTCGAGCGATCGGTAGGTCGTGTCGACGTTCACCGCGATCCGACCGAACTCGCTCCATCCGCGGAACTCCTCGCGGGCGCCGATCTCGCGGGCGATCTCCCGTGCCGTGTCCCATGCGTCGAGACCTGCCGCATGGCGAGCGGTCGCCTCGGTGTCGACGAACGACAGGTAGTCACGCACCGCGACGATCCCGGCCTTGTCGGTGACGGGGCCGTGACCCGGCACGACTGTCTCGACGTCGAGGCCGAGCATCAGGTCGCAGGCGGCCACCCAGTTGGAGAGCGGTCCGGCCCAGACGATCGGGGTGCCACCGATGAAGAGGATGTCGCCGGTGTACACGGTGCGCGCATCGGGGACGTGGACGATCGTGTCGCCGCTCGTGTGCGCCGGACCGACCTCGACCAGTTCGACCACCCGACCGCCGACCTCGATCTCCAGGCGTCCCTCGAAGGTCCGCGTCGGGAGTCGCGTCTCGATGCCGTCGAAGTCGAAGGCCCCGAAGAAGTGCCGGAACAACTCCCCCACCGCACCGGGTGCGTTGTTGAGGGCGTGGAGCATCGAGGCCGGGACCTCGTTCATCTCGTGCGCAGTGGCCGCGGAGGCGATGATCTCGGCGCCGTCGACGAGCTGGTTGCCGTAGCAATGGTCGCCGTTGGCGTGCGTGTTGACGAGCGTCCCGATCGGCGCCGTCCGGGTGAAGGCCCGCATCGCGTCGAGCATCTCACCCGTCAACCGCAGGTCGAACAAGGTGTCGACGAGCAGCGATGCACCATCTCCGACGATGAGACCGGCGTTACTCCATCCCCAACTGCCGTCGGGTTGGAGGTACGCGAGGCAACCGTCGCCCAGTTCGTGGATGCCCTTGCGATACGACTCGTGACCTGCTGCCATCGGCCCAGTCTGGCGCAGGTCACCGCGTGCGGTCGACCCACTCCGTCGCGAGCCGCAGGGCGAGGGCCATCGTCGGGAGGTGGGTGTTGGCGCGCGGGACACGTGGCATCACCGAGGCGTCGACCACCCACAGTGAGTCGTACCCGATGACACGACCCGACACGTCGACCACCGAATCCTCCCCGTCGACCGGACCCATCCGACACGTGCTGGTGGCGTGGACGTAGTCACCGACGGAGGCACGGATCGCCTCGTCGTCGGTGGCATGCGGCACCACGTCGCCGATGGCCGCGACAGCGGGGTGTCCCGCGATCTGCTCCACGAGCCCGACCACGGCACGCATCGCGTCCATGTCGCGCTCATCGGAGAGCATCCCGAAGTCGACCGTCGGCGCCCCGTCCGGATCGGACCCCAGCGCCACCGAACCCCTCGACCAGACGCGCATCACCGCACCGAGCAGCACGCCGATGCCGGGAACGGTCGGGTCGACCTCGTCCATCGCCAACACCTGCAGGTCGTCGGGCTCGCGATGTGCGGCGCGGAGAAGAGTCCCGACGGAGAGCATCCTCGTCGGCATCGCCACTGGGTCACGGAGCACGAGGGTGAGCGGGAACGAGGGGTGGTCCTGGAGGCCGCGACCGACACCCGGTCGGTCGATCGCGCTCCGCTGCAGCACGGTCGGCGAGTGGATGGCCCCGGCGCACACGATCACCGCGTCGGCCTCGATCACGGAGCCGTCGGTCAACTCCACACCTGCGGCACGACGCCCGTCGAGGAGCACTCGCCGAACCTCCGCTCCGCCGCGCACGTCGAGCCGACCACTCGCCCGCCACGGTTCGACGAACACGTCGGACGCCGTCACGCGTGCACCCGTGTGGTCACGCGTCAGCAGGGCCCTCTCCGCCCGCGCATCCGCAGCGACCATCCCTGCACCCAGCACACCGATCTCCGACTCCAGCGCCTCCGTGAGCGGGTGAGCGGAGCGGACACGATCGAACCACGGGGCGAGGTCCGACCAGCCCCACCCGTCACAGCCGAGGTCGCGCTCCCACTCGTCGTAGTCGTCGGGATGCCCGGTCAGCGCCACCATCGCGTTGACCGCCGACGAGCCTCCGAGACCACGTCCTCGGACGTAACGCCGCGGCTCCTGGCCCGTCACCCTGACGGCAGGCAGGTCGGGCCACGTGAAGCCCGGCTCGGCCATCGCCGAGACGAACGACGGACCGCTCACAGAGGACGGCCGAGCACTCAAGGCGTGGTCGGAACCGGCCTCGAGGAGGACGACCGAGCAGGCTCCCGACGCAGCCAGCGTGCCGGCGACGACCGAACCTGCCGAGCCAGCGCCGACCACCACGACGACGGGCCGGCGCTCGGCCATCAGGCGGCCGGTTCGGTGTTCGCGGGGAGGCCTGCGAGGTGCGCCGAGTCGTTGTAACGCACGAGGCGCCACGTGGTCGGCTTGGCGAGGAACAACTCGGTGACGCTCGTGTTGACCGTGTGGATCTCGAAGGCACCCATCGCCGGTGCCTTCAGGGCGAGTCGCAGGGTGGCATCGATCACGCCGCCATGGCAGGCGATCACCACGGTGCGACCCTCGTGGCGGTCGAGCACACCGCGCACGGCGTTGCCGACGCGGAACTGGAACGCGGCGATCGTCTCACCGTCGGGGAAGGTCGTGGCGAAAGGATCCTGGTGGTCCCAGCCGACGGCCACGTCGCGGAACTGCTTGGTGAACTCGTCGTACGACATCCCGTCGCACACCGGACCCGGGTCGTGTTCACCGAAGCCGGCGTCACGCTCGATCGCGTCGACAGCGATGCCCAATGACGGTGCGATGATCTGCGCCGTCTCGTGCGCACGCGGGTACTGACTCGAGATCAGGACGTCGGCCGTCATCTCGGGGCGTTCGGTCCAGCGGGCTGCGAGGGCCGCAGCCTGGCGGCGGCCGAGATCGGAGAGACCGCTGCAGGTGCGAGGCCCGCCGATCACGCGGTTCACGGTCACGTTGGATTCGCCGTGGCGGACGAGGATGAGGCGGGTCACGTCGTCCGACGCTAGCCGCGAGCCTCCCCCGCTTACTTTTCGTCCGCGCGCGAGGGCCGTCGGTGGGCCCCCTCGTAGGGTCGGCGCGGTGGCCGATCGTTCCCGTCTCACCATCCGCACGACCGACCCCGACCCCCGCAGTGCCTCCCTGCTCACCGACGCCCACGCCCTCGGGGTCGCCTCGGTCACCGACGTCGAGATCGCCGACGTCGTCTTCTTCGGGGCTCTCCTCGACCCTGCACAGCGCCGGGAGATCGAAGTGGTCCTCGTCCATCCGCTCCTCCAGACGGGCGAGTGGGGCGAGCCGGAGGCTGGTCAGGGCATCGACACCGAACTCCTGCCCGGCGTGACCGACCCGGCGGCAACCGCGATCGCCCAGGCGATGGCCACCGTCGGCCTCCCCCACGTGCCGGTGGCCACCGGACGACACGTCGTGCTCCACGGCTGCTCAGCGGAGGAGGCCACGGTGCTCGCCACCCGACTGCTCTCGAACCCGGTGATCGAGCGATGGGCGGAGGCACCGATCGAGCCGCACTTCATCGACGAGCACGCCACTGCCGACCGCACCGTCGACCACGTCACCGTGACGACGCTCGACGACGCCGGGCTCGCCGCACTGAGCCGCGAGCGTGGGCTCTCGCTCGATCCGGCGGAACTGCGCGTCATTGCCGAGCACTACAGGGGCGTCGGACGCGAGCCCACCGACGTCGAACTCGAGACCCTCGCCCAGACCTGGAGCGAGCACTGCTCGCACAAGACCTTCCGGGCCGCGGTCACCACGTCCGACGGCACGGCGATCACGCCGCTGTTGAAGCAGCTCCGCGACTGCACCGACCGGATCGCTGCACCCTTCGTGCGCAGTGCGTTCGTCGGGAACGCCGGCATCGTCTCGTTCGTCCCGGGGACGACGCTGGCCATCAAGGCCGAGACCCACAACCACCCGTCCGCGATCGAGCCCTTCGGCGGTTCGAACACCGGGGTCGGTGGCGTGATCCGCGACGTCATGGGGACGTCGCACAAGCCGATCGCCGTCACCGACATCCTGTGCTTCGGCCCGACCGACATGTCGGCCGCCGACCTCCCCGACGGCGTGCTCCATCCGCGACTCGTCGAGTCGGGCGTCGTCGCCGGCGTCGCTGACTACGGCAACAAGATCGGCCTGCCCACCGTGGCCGGGGCGGTGCTCTACGACCCCGGCTACACGGCCAATCCGCTCGTGTACGCGGGCTGCATCGGGCTAGCCGAGGAGAGTCCAGAACTGCCCGGCCCGCAGCCCGGCGACCTCGTGGTGAGCATGGGTGGCCGCACCGGACGCGACGGCCTGCGTGGTGCCACCTTCAGCAGCGCCACGATGGACGCCACCACGGGCGAGGTCGCCGGGGCCAGCGTGCAGATCGGCGACCCCATCGTCGAGAAGCTCGTGATCGACGCCATGGACGAGTGCCGCGGCCTCTACACGGCTGTCACCGACTGTGGGGCTGGCGGGTTCTCGAGCGCCGTCGGCGAGATGGCCGAAGGGGTCGGCGCCGACGTCGACGTGCTCCACGCCCCGCTGAAGTACCCCGGCCTGCGCCCGTGGGAGGTCTGGCTGAGCGAGGCCCAGGAGCGGATGGTCTTCTCGGTGCCGCCGGCGCACTGGCCTCGCATGCAGGAGATCTGCGCCCGCCACGGTGTCGAGGTGTGCAGCCTCGGGACCTTCACCGGTGACGGCGTGCTGACCGTGCGTGCCGGGGACCTCGTGGTGCTCCAGATGGACACCACCTTCCTCCACGACGGCCGCCCCCAGCGAGCAATGACGGCCGACCTCCCGACACCCTTCCGCGGTGCCGCGACCGACCCGGTCTGCGACGACCCCACCGCGACGCTGCTCGCGCTCCTTGCCCACCCCAACATCGCCAGCAAGGAACACGTGGTCCGGCGGTACGACCACGAGATCCTCGGCGCCACGCTGCTGCGTCCCATCGTCGGAGTGGCGTCGGATGCTCCCGCCGACGGAACCGTGCTCGCCCGACCCACCGAGCAGCACGGCATCGCTCTCGGCATCGGGGTCAACCCGTGGTTCGGACTGCACGATCCCGAGCGGATGGCCCACGCCGTGGTCGACGAGGCGATGCGCAACGTCGTGGCGGCGGGGGCCGACCCCTCCATGGTCTGCCTGCTCGACAACTTCTCGTGGGGCGACCCGCGTCGGCCCACCACGATGGGCGAACTGGTGATGGCGGTGCAGGGTTGTTGCGACGCGGCCGACGCCTATCGGGCACCGTTCGTCAGCGGCAAGGACTCGCTCAACAACGAGTACCTCGGCAGCGACGGGCTCCGACACGCAGTGC
>JBEBDM010000351.1:0-5268 GCA_041156905.1 Actinomycetota bacterium
CCGCGTGGCCTCCACCAGCTCGCCGCGCTCAAGGACATCCTCGTGGCCCCGATCGTCGACGGGGGTACGACGCTCGGACTGCTCGTGGTCGCCGAACGCGAGGGCGCCGAGGCCCGTTTCCAGGCCGACGACGTCGCCCGCCTCGGACGCATCGCCGACCAGCTCGCCCCCAACCTGCGCAAGGCGATGTTCCACCAGCGGATCGAGTTCGAGGCCCGACACGACGCCCTCACCGGGCTGCCCAACCGCGCATCGTTCGAGCGCCACGTGCAGGCCGCCATCGAGCGCAGGATCCCGACCCTCGACGGGTTCGACGACATCGACGTCGACGTGGTCGTGATGATGGACCTCGACCGCTTCAAGGAGGTCAACGACACGCTCGGCCACCACGCCGGAGACGACCTCCTGCGCCAGTTCGCCGAGCGACTCACCGACTCCCTCGAGTGCGGCGACTTCCTCGCCCGCCTCGCCGGCGACGAGTTCGCCGTGCTCGCCCGCCGCAAGATCGACGACATCGAGCGTCTCGCCGAGCACCTCGTCAGTGAGGCACGTCGCCCCTTCTCGATCGACGGCCTCGAGGTCGTCGTCACCGCCAGCTCGGGTGTCGCCGTCATCTCGGGCGACATCGACGATGCGATGGCCGTGCTGCGCCGTGCCGACATCGCGATGTACGCGGCCAAGAGCCAGCACACCGGCGTCGAGACCTACCGCCCCGACATCGACCGCCGGACCCCTGCCCGACTCTCGATGCTCGGTGACCTGCGCGCCGCTCTCGAGAACCACGATCTCGTGGTGCACCTCCAGCCCAAGCTCGACCTGACCACCTCCACGGTGATCGGTGTCGAGGCCCTCGCCCGCTGGATCCACCCGGTGCGCGGCTTCGTGTCGCCGGAGGACTTCGTGCACGTCGCAGAGGAGACCGGCCTCATCAAGCAGCTCACCGACGACATCCTCGAGATGTCGATCGACGCGATCAGCCGCCTCCATCGCCAGGGCCACCACCTCTCGCTCGCCGTGAACCTGAGCACCCACGACCTCCTCGACGAGCAGCTCCCCGACCGTGTGCTGCGTCGGCTCGAGCACTTCGGGGTCGACCCGGCGATGCTCACGCTCGAGATCACCGAGTCGGCCCTGCTCATCGACGCCCCCCGCTCACGGGCGACGATCGACCGCCTGCACCGCATGGGGATCCGTCTCTCGATCGACGACTTCGGCACGGGCTACTCGTCGCTCTCGTACCTGCGTCACCTGCCGGTGTCGGAACTGAAGATCGACCGCAGTTTCGTCTCGAACCTGCTGCTCGAACACCAGGACGAGGTCATCGTTCGCTCGATCATCGACCTCGGCCACAACCTCGGTCTGCAGGTCACCGCCGAGGGCGTCGAGACCGACGAGATCATGGGCCGCCTGCGCTCCTTCGGCTGCGACGAGGCCCAGGGCTACGGCGTGTGCCGGCCTGTCCCCTACGAGCAGTTCCTCACGTGGCTCGGCACCACCGAGCACCCAAGTCGGCGTCGCAACCCGATGGAACCCTCGACCTGGACCGACCGCCCGCAGTGACTTCTGCGGCCCCTTGGCCGCTCCGGTCGGCCGACGACAACACCTGACCCGAGAACGAACGAACCCCGCCGGTGACCGGCGGGGTTCGTTGTTGGCAGCCCGTACGGGATTCGAACCCGTGCCGCCACCTTGAGAGGGTGGTGTCCTAGGCCACTAGACGAACGGGCCAAGCTGCTTGTTGTCGGTTCACCGGCTCTGCCGCTGAACTGGTTGGGGTGCAAGGAATCGAACCCTGAATAACAGAACCAGAATCTGCTGTGTTGCCAGTTACACCACACCCCATCGGGTCACCGAAGTGCACCGGCGGGCGCCCCCAGTCACCCAGAGGCGCTCGAAGTGTAGCGGCCACGTCCGTCACAACCACCGGGAGCGCCGACATGCAGATGCGGATCAGCCGGGCCACCGGGGCGGTGCTGATCAGCCCGTCAGGTCGAGCAGACGGCGGAAGCCAATGACGCGTCCGAGCCCCACACCGAGGGCCTCCTTGACCTCCCGGGAGCGCTGCTCACCCGAGGTCAGGGGGCTGGTCCGTGTCGGCGAGATGTAGGCCACCAGCCCGAGTTCCTGGGCCACGAGGCGAATCCGGAGGGAGTGGAACGGGTCGCTGACGAGAAGGACGCTCGACAGGCCCCGCTCGGCGAGGGCGTCGCGGGCGAGTTCGAGCGACCCGAACGACGTGCTTCCCTCGACCTCCAGCACGGCCGATGCGGGCACTCCCCGCTCCTCGAGGTACGCAGCCGCTGCACCCGCCTCGGTGTAGCGGTCGCCGGGACGGTTGCCGCCCGTGGTCACCACGACGTCGGCGAGACCCTGCTCCCAGAGTTCGAGCACGTGATCGAGCCGCGCGGCCAGTTGCGCCGAGGGACGGCCGTCGTACTGGGCGGCACCCATGACCACGATCGCGTCGACCGGACGGGCCTGGTCGGTCTGTCCGGTCGAGTGCACCAGTCGCCACGACACCGCGAACCATCCGAGGCCGACGGCCAACACTCCACCCACGGCCACGACAGCCGCGCGCCAGCGACGGCGCGGGCGCGGCGACTCTCCCGACTCAGCGTCGACAGGAGTCAGCGCCTCCTCGCTCACCCGATGGTCGCCTCCGCGACGCGCAGCCTGCGCAGGGTCTCGTCGCGGCCGAGCAATTCGAGCGACTCGAACAGCGGCGGGCCGACGGTGCGGCCCGTCACGGCGACACGCACGGGCGCCTGTGCCTTGCCCGCCTTGAGCCCATGGGTGGCAGCGGCCGATTCCATGACGGACTTCAGTTCGTCGGCGGTCCAGGCAGCGAGCCCCTCGAACCCGGCGATGCAGTCGCGCAGGACGGCGACGTTCTCCGGCACCGCCACGGCCTTCGCCCATGCCTCGGCGTCGAGCACCGGGTCGGCGAGGAAGAGGAAGTCGACCACGCCGGGAGCGTCGGCGAGCATCGTGCACCGGGGCTGGATCACGGGGGCCATCGCAAGGAAGACCCTCTCGTCGAAGCGCTCCGCAGGGAACGGCGCGTCGGGCCCGAACAGCCACGGACGACACGCCTCGAGGAACTGCTCGGGCGACATCGCACGGATGTACTCACCGTTGAACGCAGCGAGCTTCTTGAGGTCGAAGAACGCCGGCGAGTGGTTGACGTCCTCGAGTCGGAAGTCGGCCTCCATCTGCGTCCACGGCTGGATCTCGACGTCACCCTTGGGCGCCCACCCGAGCGTCATCAGGTAGTTGACCATCGCCTCGGGGAGGATGCCCTCCTCGCGGTACTGCTCGAGGGCGACCTTGTCGCGACGCTTGGAGATCTTCTTGCGCTGGTCGTTGACGAGCAACGGGAGGTGCGCCCACACCGGGGGCTCGTGACCGAACGCCTCCCACAGCATCTGCTGCTTGGGTGTGTTCGGAAGGTGCTCCTCGGCACGCAGCACGTGGCTGATGCGCATCGTGATGTCGTCGACGACGTTGGCCAGCAGGAACATCGGCGAACCGTTGCCGCGCAGCAGGACGAAGTCCTCGATCAACGAGTTGTCGAACTCGACGTCGCCGCGCACCTTGTCGCGCACGAGGGTGGTTCCCTCCGGCACACGGAAGCGGAGGGCCCGACCCGGACCCGCCTCGAGTCCACGGTCGCGCGACCAGCCGCGGTAGCCCTGCGTGCCCTCGGCCTTGTTGCGCTCCTCGATGTCGGCCGCCGTCATGTCGCAGTAGTAGGCGTGCCCACTGGCCACCAGCCCACGCGCCATCTCGACGTGCTGCTCGGCGTACTCGCTCTGGAAGTACGGACCCTCGAAGTGCGGGTCGTCACTGTGGATCCCGATCCACGCCAGGGCCTCGATGATGCCCTCGGTCCATTCCGGGCGGTTGCGCTCCGCGTCGGTGTCCTCGATGCGCAGGACGAACGTGCCCCCGAGCCGACGGGCGAGAGCCCAGTTGAACAGCGCCGTGCGGGCACCACCGACGTGGAAGTAGCCCGTGGGCGACGGGGCGATCCGGAACCTCGGCGACGTCATGGGGGTCGAGGCTACCCGTGGCCTCAGCTGAGGAGGGCGAGGGTGCGGAGCTGGCGCACGGCGACCGAGAGGGTCGTGACGTCGTGGGCCTCGACCCTGCGCAGGTCACGGAAGATCGAGACGCTCGTCGCGATCAGACGCTCGTAGTGGTTCCACCACGACTCGGTACCACCCGCTCGCAGCACGTCGTCGGTGAGATCCGCCAGGGCCCCGACCAAGTCGTCGCGCAGGGCGCCCCGAGCCTGGGTCTGCCAGCGAGTCGCACGTGGCAACCGACCGACGGCCTCCTACAGCCACCAGAGGTCGAGCCGTTCGAAGGTCGCCCAGTAACTGGCTGCCACGTCCTCGACGGAGTGACCTGTCCGGGCCGAGAGGTCGACGATGTCGAAGGCTGTGTGGAGCAGGCGCCACGCCACGCTGCGTTCGGCCAGCGATTCGGGCACACCGGCAGCGAGCCGGCCGGCCTCCGTCGCGAACGTCTCCGCTCGCATCCGACCGACGAGGTGCGGCTCGAGCCCGACCGCCAGACGACCAACCCCCTCGCGGAACTCCGACACCACCGTGCAGATGTCGAGCGGCAACCGACGGTGACGCATCAGCCACAACGTCGACCGTTCGGCCATCGAGCGCAACTCGAGGAACAACTCGAGCTGGACGTCGAGCTTCACCGACCCCGTGAGGGCATCGACCTCGTCCCACAGTCCGACGAGCCCGAGCACGTCGCGCGCCGCGATCCATGCCCGTGCGATGTCGACGACCCCGACGCCGGTCTCCTCCCAGAGACGGTGGTCGAACGAGATGCCCGACAGGTTCACCATCTGGTTCCCGAGCTGGGTGGCGATGATCTCGCGACGGAGGCGGTGCGTCCGGATCTCGTCGGCGTAGTCGTCGCGCACGCGGGAGGGGAAGTACCGGAACAACTCCGGCTCGACGTACGGGTCGTCGGGGAGGTCGGAGCGCACGAACTCGGCGATGTCGGAGGTCTTCGTGTACGCGAGCAGCACCGCGAACTCCGGAGTCGTGAGTCCGCCTCCGGCCACCTGGCGCTCGGTGATCTGGCGGTCGCTCGGCAGGAACTCGAGCGCCCGATCGAGCCAGCCGTCGGCCTCGAGCAACTGGAGGTACCGACTGTGCACGTTCGCCATCGGGCTCGCCTGACGCCGGGCGATGGCGAGGGCGAGGGTCTGGGCGCGGTTGTCGTCGAGTACGAGCTCGG
>JBEBDM010000352.1:0-6247 GCA_041156905.1 Actinomycetota bacterium
CCGATCTCGGCCCGGAACTCGATGACGAGCAGGTTCATCAGCAGTGAGAGCAGGCCCTCGACCGCCATGTCGACCTCGGGCATGAAACGCTGACCGACCTCGGGCCGGGCGATGTTCTCCGGCGGCTCGACGTCGGGGTAGGCACCCTCACCGAACGCGAGGTCGCGGGCGACGAACCACATCTCGTCGTGGGCGCCGACTCCGTCGAGGCCGCCCTCGTCGTAGCCGTGGGCACGAAGGAGTCCCTTGTTGAGGTGACCGATCCCCATGCCCGAGATGTCGTCGACGATGAACGGCTGTAGTTCGGGGAACTCGACCTGTGCGAGCAGACGACCCTTGGCCTCGATCTTGCCGGTGATCGTGAGCGTGTTCCAGAACGTCTCGCCGAGACCGTGACGGAGCAGCACCCGCGACTGGTCGACGTTCGGGAGCCGGACACCGCCGAGCAGCGACGAATCGGCCGTCATGGGCGCGCCTCCCCGAGCGACGAGTGCGGCCTCCCACGCCCGCAGCGCAGGCTCGCGCCACAACGCCCGCGGCGGCTGGTAGGTCCCGTCGGGGTGGAATCCACCGTGCATACGGCGGCCGGCGACGACGTGCGGCGTCAGGCCCTCGTGCTCGGCCATCAGCTCGTCCTCTGTGTACGTGAGGCGGTCCATCACCCCACCCTAGGAGGCGGGCACCCGCCTCGGTAGCCTTGGAGAACCATGAGCCAGCTCAAGAACCGCCTCCAGGCCCTGTCGCTCCTCGATCGTGCCTTCACCGCCGTCACCGACTCCGAGCTCGAGGCCCTCATCGCCTCGCTCCCCGACGACCACCGCTCCGCCATCGACGAGATCTGCGAGGCGCCCGAGGGTGGCTTCACCGATCCCGCTGCCCGCGTGACCGCCGTTCGCGCCCTCGCTGCCGGTGGACGTCTCAACGGCGCTCTCGAGCAGATCTCGACCGTGCTCAGCGACCCGTGCCTCCACCAGTGCATCGAGCTGCTGGGCTCGGCCTCGGAGAACCCGAGCGAGGACGAGTTCCTCGCCACGGTGCCGACCCTCACCGAGGCCCACGGTGTTGCCGCCGTTCGCCTGATGATGGCGTCGTCGATCGCGGGCGAGGCCGCTGCTTCGGTCATGCTGACCCGCCTGCTCAAGTCACACGAGACCCTCGGGGTACCGGCCGCCGTCGCCGCTCCCGTCGTCGTCGCCCCTGCGCAGGTCGCCGACGAGGAGACCAAGGCCCGCCGCAAGGCCGCCAAGGAGAAGAAGCAGGCCGAGGCCCGCGCCCGACGCGAGCAGCAGGCCCGCGCCAAGAACCGCTGACCGTCAGGCGTGCTGCTGCTCGTGAGCGAGCAGCCACTCCTTCGACGACAACCCACCGGCGAAACCGGTGAGCGACCCGTTGCTCCCCACCACGCGGTGGCACGGGACGATCACGCTGATCGGATTACGTCCGTTGGCGGCACCGACGGCCCGCGCCTTGCGCACGTCGCCCATCCGGCGGGCCTGCTCGCCGTAACTCATCGTCGTCGCGTACGGGATCGTCCTGAGCACCTGCCACGCACCCTGCTGGAACGGTGTCCCCTGCGGATCGAGCGGGAGGTCGAACTCACGTCGGGTTCCCGCGAAGTACTCGCCCAACTGGGCGAGCGCCCGGTCGAGCACGGCAGCCGACGCCGCATCGGGCTCGGTGTCCGCCGGGAGGACGACGCGTCCCTCGCGTTCCTCCGGCCAGAGGACGGCACGCACGCCGGCAGGTGACGCCACCACGGTGAGCGTCCCGATCGGGGTCTCGAGAGTGGTGGTGCTGAGCGTGGAGGGGGTGGACGGGCGAGTCACGGGGAGGTCCTTCCGGTCGGGTGGCTGGTGTCGGGCAGCGAGGCCCAGAGATGGTGGACGGCGTACGAGCGCCACGGCGCCCAGCGAGTGGGGTCGGCATGCCCGTCGAGGGCTGCGAGCGCGTGACGCACGCCAACGTCGGCGGGCAGGAACACGTCAGGATCGCCGAGGGCGCGCATCGCGACGTAGTCGGCCGTCCACGGACCGATCCCGCGCACCGCGAGCAGCGCTCTCCGGGCATCCTCCCAGTCGACGCCTGGGTCGAGCGTGAGCGCACCGCTGGCGAGGGCCAACGACGCGTCGACCAGTGCCCGGCCGCGCGACGACGGCATCGAGAACGAATCGGGGTCGCATCCACCGATCGCCTCGGAGGAGGGGAACAGGCGGTCGACTCCGGCGACGACGACGCCCGGCGGCAAGGGTTCGCCGAGTCGCTCGACCAGGCGAGCGGCCAGCGTGCGCGCCCCGGAGACGCTGATCTGCTGTCCGAGCACCGCGCGCACCAGCAACTCCCCGCCATCGGGGTGACCGGGCGAACGCAGGCCCGGCCGAGCGGCGACCAGCGCGGCACCGACCGGGTCGGACGAGAGGTGCTCGGTCACGGCGAGCGGGTCGGCGTCGAGGTCGAGGAGTCGACGGACTCTCTGGAGTGCCGCACGCAGGTCGCCGATGTCGGCCAACCGGAACGTCGCGAACAGCGGACCCGTGCCGACGAGATCGACCGACACCGTCCCCGCGCCGCGCGGCAGGCGCAACGACCGCGAGTACACCGTGCCGTCGACGTGCTCGACACCGGGGACGGCGCGACGCCCGAGGAAGTCGAGGAGGTGCTGGCGATCGAGCGGTTCCCGGTGGGCGAGCCGGACGGTCACCCCTTGGGCGGCGCTCCCATCTCCGTGACGGGCCGCTGCCCTGAGATCGCGTGGCGACAGGGCGAACACGTCGCGCACCGTGTCGTTGAACTGCCGCACGCTCCCGAAACCAGCGGCGAACGCGATCTCCGTGATGGGGAGGTCGGTGGTCTCGATCAGCAGCCGGGCCGTCTGTGCGCGTTGGGCCCGCGCGAGGGCGACCGGCGTGGCTCCCGTCTCGGTCTGGAGGATCCGCTGCAGTTGACGCTCGCCGTACCCCAGACGGCCAGCCAGCCCACCCACGCCGTCGCGGTCGACGATCCCGTCGGCGATGAGGCGCATGGCCCGGCCGACGACGTCGCTGCGCGTGTTCCACTCGGGCGAGCCGGGAGTGGCGTCGGGCCGACACCGCTTGCACGCCCTGAAGCCGCTCCCCTGGGCGGCGGCCGCCGTGAGGTGGAACTCGACGTTGGCCCGTCGTGGGGTGGTCGCCGGGCACGAGGGACGGCAGTAGATCCCCGTCGTACGCACAGCAGTGACGAACATGCCGTCGAAGCGCGGGTCGCGTGAGCGCACCCGGGCGTAGCACTGCTCGTCGTCGAGGATCACGTGTGCAGTCTGCCGGTCGGCAGCCACCCCGACTGGCGGTTTTCCGACATCGACCGCGTAGGGCCTTTGGTCCCACGCGGTGGTGCCGGACGGCCCCTGCCCCGCTGATAGGGCCATGAGTACCGTCGTCCACGTGTCCGTGAACCGCATCTCCAGCCCCCGTCGTCCGTCCGTGTTCCGCACCGTCGCCGTCCTCGCGGCACTCTCGGTCGGGGCGGCGGCCTGCTCGTCCGACGAGAACGACGCCATCACCACGACCTCGGCCGCCACGAGCGACACGTCGGGCGACACCACCACGACGAGCATCACCCCGTCGCCGATGGGCGACGTCGTTGCGACCGCCCTCACCAACCAGGTCTTCACCGAACTCGCCGGTCTCGCCGTCGACGCCGGACTCGTCGACGCCCTGCGCGGCGGACCCTTCACGGTGTTCGCCCCCACCGACATGGCCTTCGCGAAGCTGCCCCTCGACCTGCTCCATGCCGTGCAGGACCAGCCCGAGCTGCTGACCACCGTGCTCACCCACCACGTCGTCGAGGGAGCGATCGCTCCTGACGAGATGGTGGAGGGAGAACTCACGACGCTCGCCGGCACGACCCTCACGGTCACCAAGGTCGGCGACCAGTTCTACGTCGACGGCAACCCCGTGGGAGCCGGCGTCGAGGCCACGAACGGCTACGTGTACGTGATGTCCGACGTCCTCGTCCCGGCGGTCGGCACGATCACCGACGTGGCGGTCGCGTTCAAGGACTGCTGCTTCGGGACCCTCGTCACGGCCGTGACCGAGGCCGCCCTCGCCGACACCCTCGCCGGGGAAGGACCCTTCACCGTGTTCGCCCCGGCCGACGCCGCCTTCGAGGCCATGGACCAGGGCACGCTCAACGCCGCACTCGCCGACCCGAGCGGCCTGCTGACGAGCGTGCTCCTGCACCACGTCATCCCCGGCAAGTACAACATCGACCAGCTGCCCGAGGGTGAGATCGAGACCGCACTCGGCAACGGCGACACGGTTGAGATCACCAAGCTCGACGGAAAGACGTTCGTCGACGGGGTCGAGATCCTCGTCCAGAACGTCCAGGCCAGCAACGGCACGATCCACGTGATCGGCGAGGTCCTCCTCCCGGGCTGATCCCCACAGCGGGCGACATGCCCCGACCCCAGATCTGACGACCCGGGACCCCCTCTCGGTCAGAACCCCAGACGATCGAGCGGGCCTTCGGGCCCGCTCCTTCGCGTGTACCACTCGTATCCGTAGACACCCTCGAAGGTGGCCTCGTCCATCAGCAACGTCTCACTCGTCGCCGGGATCTGGCTGGCGTGGGCTGCCATTGCGGCGCGCTTCATTGCGATGACCGGGCGGACGTCGACGGTGGTCGACACGAGGACCGTCGGCACACCCAGCGGAGCCGTGTTGGTCGCCTCGACCTCCATGCCGAGCAGCGACTCCACGGCGTGCCCCACGAGGTGCGTCTCGACGAAGTGCAGGTACTCGCGATCGACCGTGCTCTCGTACACGGAGCCGACACCCACCTCGGCCGCCGCAGCCACTCCGACCTCGTGCACCGCCACATGGTCGGGGTGTCCGTAGATGCCGTTGTCGTCGTAGACGACGATGGCAGTGGCCTTCTCCGCACGCAGCAGGTCGGCCACGACGTCCACCGCAGCGGCACGCCGGTGCCAGAACGAATCGGGCTCGGCACGTTCGACGTACAGCCCGGAGTCGGCGAAGCCGAGGAAGTGGACCGCATCAGCCCCGAGCTCCGAGCACGCACGACGCGCCTCCTCGACGCGCACCGCCGCGGCCGACGACCACGGGTCAGCGTCACCGTTGGTGGCGATCACCACGACACAGCGCACTCCGACAGCGCGGAGTCGGACGATCGTCCCGCCGGTGAAGATCGCCTCGTCGTCCGGATGGGCGTGGAGGAAGACGATCGTGTCGGCCACGCGACTCAGCCCAACGAGACGAGATAGTCGACGATCGACTCGACGTCGACTGCCGGGATCGTGTTCTTCGGCATCTTCAACAGGGCCCCCGCAGGACGGTCGGCCTCGGGGTCGACGATCGATCGGACGAGGTAATCGCGGTCGACGGTGACGACCCGTCCGTCCTCGAGCGAGACCTTCGATCCGTACAGGCCCTTCCACGCCGGGCCTGTGCCACCCTCGCCCGAACTGCCGTGGCACGCCATGCATCCGTACTCGTTGGCCAGTGCCTTGCCAGGGAGACTGCCGTCGTCGGCATCGGACCCGCACGAGACCGCCAGCCACGACGTGAGCACCACGCACACCGCGAACGGCAGGAGCGTCGGGACGACACGGTGGCGCACGCGGCTCATGGTGCCATGCTGTCAGGCGGCATGGACGCGACCAACCTCACCGACGGCCTCGCACTGGGCATCCCTGCCGAACTGCCCATCGCCGAGCGTGCCGACGAACTCGCTGCCGCGATCCGCGACCACCAGGTCGTGATCGTCGCCGGCGAGACGGGTTCGGGCAAGAGCACGCAGCTGCCCAAGATCTGCCTCGCCCTCGGCCGCGGCGTCGACGGGATGATCGGCCACACCCAACCCCGACGGGTGGCGGCACGCACCATTGGCGAGCGCATCGCCGAGGAACTCGGGACCGAGATCGGGACGGTCGTCGGCTGGTCAGTGCGGTTCACCGACCGCACTGCGCCGAACACACGCGTCAGGGTCATGACCGACGGAATCCTGCTGGCCGAGATCCAACGCGATCGGATGCTGCGCCGCTACGACACGATCATCGTCGACGAGGCCCACGAGCGCAGCCTGAACATCGACTTCCTGCTCGGTTACCTCGCCCAGTTGCTGCCGAAGCGCCCCGACCTGAAGCTGATCGTCACGTCGGCCACCATCGACACCGAGCGGTTCAGCGCACACTTCGGAGACGCTCCCGTCATCGAGGTGAGCGGACGGACGTATCCCGTGGAGGTCCGCT
>JBEBDM010000353.1:0-4694 GCA_041156905.1 Actinomycetota bacterium
CCAGATCTCGGAGCGGAACGCCTACGACTTCCGTCTCGTCGTCACCCACACGCTGTACGACGGGGCCACCGGAACGCAGAACTCGCCGTCGCTGGCGGGTCTCGCCCGTGGCACCCAGGCACACATCCACCCGCTCGACCTCGATCGGGTCGGTGCCGCCAGTGGCAGCGACGTCAAGGTCGTCGGGGCCAAGGCCACCGTGGTGATGCCCGTGGTCGCCGATGAGTCGGTGCGGAGAGGGACTGCGTGGATTCCGTTCCACCAGCCCGGGTCGAACGCAGGTGAACTCATCGACTGCTTCGCGGCGGTCAACGACGTCCGGATCGAGAGCCTCTGATGATCGCGGTCGATTCCCTCCTCGACGGTATCGAGCTGGTCAGCACCGAGTTCCTCGTGGTGCTCATCAAGGTCCTCGTCGTGTTCGTCGTCGGTCTCGTCGGCACGATGCTGATGGTGTGGTTCGAGCGCAAGGTCGTCTCGTACATGCAGAACCGCATCGGGCCCGACAAGGCGGGTCCGAAGGGCCTGCTGCAGACCCTCGCCGACGGCACGAAGCTGTTCTTCAAGGAAGACCTGATCCCGGAGAAGGCGAACCGCTTCGTCTTCAAGCTGGCTCCGTACCTCGCGTTCGTCCCGGCCTTCCTCGTGTGGAGCGTCATCCCGCTCGGTGGCGACTTCAGCAACGGCAAGGACGGATCGGTCACGATCCTCGGCAAGGTCACCAAGCTCCAGCTCGCCGACCCGCCCGTCGGTGTCCTCCTGCTCCTCGCGCTGAGCAGCATCGCCGTGTACGGCATCATGCTCGCCGGATGGAGCTCGGGCTCGAAGTACCCGCTCCTCGGCTCGGTGCGTGCGTCGGCCCAGATGGTCAGCTACGAGGCCGCCCTCGGTCTCAGCCTCGCGACGGTGATCCTCGTCTCGGGCACGCTGAGCACGAGCGGCATCGTGTTCTCGCAGCAGGGCTTCACCAACTGGCACGTGGTGGCCACTGGTGTGGTGCCCTTCGTGGTGTTCCTGATCGCGGCGACCGCTGAGCTCAACCGGCCCCCGTTCGACCTCGTCGAGGCCGAGCAGGAGCTCGTCGGCGGCTTCAACACCGAGTACTCGAGCATCCGCTTCGCCCTGTTCTTCCTCGCCGAGTTCATGAACACCATCACGATGAGCGGTGTCATCGTGACCCTGTTCTTCGGTGGCCCGCAGCCGCTCCCGATCGCCGGCAACGAGAACGTCCTGTCGTTCCTCGGACCGCTCTCGGGCACCGTCTGGGTCCTTCTCAAGGTGCTCGTCTTCCTGTACGTGTACGTCTGGTTCCGGGCCACCCTGCCCCGCCTGCGCTACGACCAGCTCATGAACCTCGGCTGGCGTCTGATGATCCCGCTCGCACTGGCGTGGTTCATGCTGCTGGCGGCGTTCCGCATCGGCCAGGACGAATCGTGGAACCGGGCCGTGGTCGGCATCGTGTCGCTCGTCGTGATCGGCATCGGTGCGTGGTTGCTGGCCCTTGCCGGCAAGGTCAGCGCTCGCAACCGTGAGCGCGAGGGAGCGATGTTCTGATGGGTTACCTCGACGGATTCCTCATCACGCTGCGTCAGCACCGCATCTTCGGTGGCGAGCGCGTGACGACCTCGTACTCGGGCGGCCGCGTCGCCCGCAAGGGCAAGCGCGTCGAAGGGCGCGACGAGAAGATCCCCAAGCCCGAGCGTCTCCACGGCCGTCACGTCCTCAACCGTTACGAGGACGGCATGGAGAAGTGCATCGGCTGCGAGTTGTGCGCCGGCGTGTGCCCGGCGAAGTGCATCTACGTGCGCGGTGCCGACAACGATCCGCAGAACCCGACCTCGCCCGGCGAGCGCTTCGGCTTCGTCTACGAGATCAACTACCTCCGCTGCATCCACTGCGACCTGTGCGTCGAGGCCTGCCCGACCGAGGCGATCACGGAGAGCAAGCTCTTCGAGTTCAGTTTCACCAACCGTCGTGACGCCGTGTACTCCAAGACCGAACTCGTCGTCGGCGACGACGGCAAGCCCCAGCAGATGCCGTGGGAGGACTGGCGTGCAGGCGAGGACCTGAACACCAGCGGGTGGATGCGCGCCACCGCCGCCGCCGGTGACGCCGACTTCATCGGCCAGGTCGGATGGAGCGGCGAGCTCGGCTACGGAGTCCGTGCCGCCGAGCCCGAGCAGGCCGAGGCAGATCGTCAGGTGGGTCCGGCCGCGGCGAAGAGCGTCCGGACGGTGTCGCGATGATGGAACTCGTCGTCTTCGTCTGTGCTGCCGGGATGGTCCTGGCCGGTGCTCTCGGAGTCCTCTTCACCAAGCACCCGGTGCACGCCGCACTGAGCCTGATCCTGACCCTGTTCGGGATCGCGGTGCTGTTCGTCGCCCTCGAGGCCAACTTCCTCGCCGCCGTGCAGGTCATCGTCTACGCCGGCGCCATCGTCGTGCTGTTCCTGTTCGTGATCATGCTGCTCGGCGTCGACAAGGTCGAGGCCATGGGCATCGACCCGATCCGTCTCCAGCGCCCGATCGCGGCGATCGTCGGCCTCAGCACCGCCGGTCTCGTCACGGTCGCGATCCTCGCGTCGCGTGAGTCGCTCACCGCCCAGTCGGGTAGTGGCCTCTCCACCGATCCCGCCGACGCCGACGGCAACATCCGCCTGCTCGCCCGCGACGTCTTCAGCGACAAGGTGCTCGCCTTCGAGCTCACCTCGGTGCTGCTCGTCATCGCCGTCGTCGGCACCGTGCTGCTGGCTCGCAAACCTCGCAAGGGCGAGACCGAGGTGACCCCGTGATCGCTGCTGTCCCGACCCCGACCACGACGTGGTACCTCGTGCTCTCGGCGGTCCTCTTCGCCCTCGGCATGGTGGGCGTGCTCATCCGCCGCAACCCGCTCGTGCTGTTCATGTGCATCGAGTTGATGCTCAATGCCGTCAACCTGACCTTCGTCGCGTTCGCCCGGCATCTCGGCGACATCGGCGGGCAGACCACCGTGTTCTTCGTGATGGTCGTGGCAGCGGCCGAGGTCGTGGTCGGCCTCGGCATCGTGGTGGCGATCCTGCGTCGCCGTCCGTCCGCCACCACCGACGACCTCGCCGAGCTGAAGGGCTGATGTGATGCTCGACCTCGTCTGGCTGATCCCCGCGCTCCCGCTCGCCGGGTTCCTGCTGATCCTCGTGTTCGGTCGCCGTCTCGGCGATCCGAAGGCGGGCTACCTCGCCACCACCATGGTGGCCGCCTCGTTCCTCGTGTCGGTCGGCGTGTTCCTCGAACTCCTCGGTCTGTCGGCAGAGGAGCGCCGCCACGTCGTGACCGCGTTCTCGTGGGTCCCGGTGGAGTCGCTGCACGTCGACCTGGCGTTCCTGGCGGATCCGCTGAGCATCACGATGTGCCTGTTCGTGACCGGCATCGGCTCGCTCATCCACCTGTACGCCACGGGCTACATGCACGGCGACCCGCGGTTCAGCAAGTTCTTCCTGTACCTGAACCTGTTCGCCTTCAGCATGTTGATGCTGGTCCTCGGTGAGAACCTGCTCGTCACCTTCCTCGGGTGGGAGGGCGTGGGTGCCTGCTCGTACTTCCTGATCAGCTTCTGGCACGAACGCGAGAGCGCGGCCACGGCGGGCAAGAAGGCGTTCGTCACCAACCGCGTCGGCGACTGGGGCCTGATGATGGCGATGTTCTTCGCCTTCTGGGCCACCAACCCGCACACGCTGAGCTACATCGGGATCAACGAGGCAGCGGCCGAGGGTCACTTCTCGACGACGACCGCCACGGCGATCGCCCTGTTCGCCTTCGTCGGAGCCTGCGGCAAGAGCGCCCAGCTCCCGTTGTACCTCTGGCTCCCCGACGCGATGGAAGGTCCGACCCCGGTGTCGGCCCTCATCCACGCAGCCACGATGGTCACCGCTGGCGTGTTCCTCATGGTGCGCCTCAACCCGGTGCTGCACGTCTCGGCCGAGTACGCCTCGACGCTGATCGCCGTCGTCGGTGCCGCCACGGCACTCTTCGCCGCGACGGTGGCAGTGGCGCAGAACGACATCAAGAAGGTCCTGGCGTACTCCACGGTCAGCCAGCTCGGCTTCATGTTCCTCGCCGTCGGCTCGGGCGCCTACGTGGCCGCCATCTTCCACATGGTGACCCACGCCTTCTTCAAGGCGCTGCTGTTCCTCGGCAGTGGCTCGGTCATCCACGGCATGCACCACGAGCAGGACATGCGCCGGATGGGCGCTCTGCGCAAGGTCATGCCCGTCACGGCCATCACCTTCATCATCGGCTGGTTGGCGATCGCCGGCGTCCCGCCGTTCGCGGGCTTCTGGAGCAAGGACGAGATCCTGCTGTTCGCCTACGACAAGAGCCCCGTGCTCTACGCCGTCGGTCTCGTCACGGCGCTGCTCACCGCCTACTACATGACCCGCCAGGTGGTCATGGTCTTCTACGGCAAGGCTCGCTGGCACGACGCGCACGCCGAGCACGGCGCCCACGGTGACCTGATCCTCGGTGACGACGCCGCGACCGACGAGCACGCTGCCGACGAGCACGCGGCTGCAAAGGTCGACGACGCTCACGCGGACGATGCCCATGGCGAGCACACCCCGCACGAGAGCCCGTGGATCATGCTGCTGCCGCTCGTGGTCCTCGCCGGACTCTCGATGGTCGGTGGGTTCATCCAGCTGCCGTTCTCGAAGAGCCTGCACC
>JBEBDM010000354.1:0-3512 GCA_041156905.1 Actinomycetota bacterium
CGAAGCCGATATGGTCCGGACATGAGCCCGCTAGCCCCGACCAGTGGAAGCGCCGAGTTCGATCTTCTGAGAGAGGCAGTCCACAGCGACCGCCAATTGAGGAATGACATCGAGAACCTGATGCTCCTCATTGTGGAGACCTACAACCCGACCGACCGAGGGGTTCGTTTCATCACCGGTGGCATCGGTGAATGGCTTCTCGCTCTGGCTGCGTACTCCGCCGGGGTTCTTTCGATGCCAGCAGGCCACAACGCTGACGGTTTCGATCTGCGCGGCGTCTTGAGCCAGTCCAAGGCACTTTGGAGCGCCAAGGGCTCCAACCGGAGCGGTGGCGAGTTCATCATCTCCAACGGCCGCAACGGGCCTGGCTCAGGGCTCGTTCAGCCAACAGTCTTCTGGTCCCCAGATTTGCCTGGTCTCGTATTCGTGAGTCCGTCTCGCCACCCGGATGTCGTAAATGCCCAGCGCCAGCTCAAAGACTCAACCGTCCTGTCGAAGAGCGCTGTTTCGGATCACGCTGCTTCGCGACCCGAGTGCGTGATTGACCTACACGTTCCCGAGAACCCCGGTACCGCCTCTATCGATCCTGCATTCGAGGCATTGAAGGTGCTCATCTCCGGTGGACAGTTTCCGCGGCTTCGCAGGATGTTGGATGACGCCCGGAGGGTCGACAACAGTCTTGTGGCCCAACTTCAAGAGCTTCGGCGAATGAAGAACGCCGGCGATCTCACCGCCGATCAGTACGACGCCGCAGTCAACCGACTCACTGACAAGCCCTAGCCCTCGAGACGTTGGGAACACTCAACAGTTTCGACGAACAGTCCTTCACAAGATCGGGCTTCGCCAAACGCGCACTCACCGATCACTGAGTCGCCGCAGCCCTGGCATGACGGTGCGAGATCTCAACTCCGTCAGGCAAGCGCCTTCACGACGCGGCGGCAGATGTTGCCGAGTTCCTCGCGGTCGTCGGTGAAGTGGGTGGGCTTGAAGCACACCGAGGTGTAGCCCGCGGCGCGTAGGCCGTCGACAGCCTCCAGGGCCGCATCGAGATCAGCGACGTCGTCGGCCCCCGTGAAGGTGCCACGGATCCCTCCCACCATCTCGATCTCGAAGATGTCACGACCGGCGTCGGTCAGCGCCTCGGCGAGTCGTTCGAGTTCGGCTTCAGTCGGGCGCCCGAAGGGGTGGAAGCCGGAGCCGTGGGCGACGATGCGTCGAAGGTGTGCGTTGCTCAGGCGCTCACCGCCGAACCACATCGCCGGTCCACCCACGGTGTGCGGGAGTGGCTCGCACCACACCGGTCCGAACGGGAAGCGGGGCCCCGGGTGGTTCGCCGGTGAGTGGCTCCACGCCGTCCGCATCGCGACGAGTTGTTCGTCGAGGATCGCGCCGCGCTCGTGGAACGGAACCCCGAGCGCCACGTACTCCTCCTCGGCCCAACTCACCGTCGGCTGCACCACCAGCCGGCCAGAGAGAAGGAGGTCGAGCGTCCCCCATTGCTTGGCCAACTGGAGCGGATGGCGAAGTGGCGTGATGACCGCAGCCAGGGCAACACGGAGACGAGTCGTGCGCGCCGCGATCGCGGCGGCGAGCACCACCGAATCGGGCCACGGAGTCGCAGGATCCTGATTACCCGGCGCTGCGTAATCGCGAGGGTTCTCCATCCGACCGAGAGCACCTGCCGACGGACCGAGGACGATGTGCTCGCTGAGCATCACGGTGTCGACACCAGCCGCCTCTGCCTCGACCGCCAGCTCGACCACATCGCGCAGGTCGCGCGGCGACACAACGGTCCAGTTCTCGCTCAGCACCATTACTGCTCGCACATCGCCAGTCTGGCCGCCTTGTTGGCACCGCCTGTGGACACCAAACGCCGGAGCCATACCCACCCGGCGTTTCCGAGTCTTGCGTCAGAACGGTGCAGCGCACATGATCTCGGGGTGCTCGACACTCGTCCTGAGTCGGCCTTCGGCGACCTCCTGCTGCATGCAGCCTCGACCTCGCCCGGCTCGGTCGCGCTCATCGCCGACGGGACGGGAATCACGTACGAGGAACTCGCCACGAGAGTCACGGAGCGAGCCCAGCAGCTCGCCGGTCCGCGCTCCGTCGTGGTGGTGGAGAGCTCCCGCACGCTGGAGTTCGTCGTCGAGTACCTCGGGCTCCTCCGAGCTGGCCACGTTCCGCTCCTCACCGAGACCCGCCACGCCGAGGCTCTCCGTCGGCACTGGGCTGGCGTCGCCACTGAAGGCATCCACCCCGACCTCGCTCTCCTCATGAGCACGTCGGGCTCACTCGGCTCACCGAAGCTCGTGCGCCTCTCGCATCGCAATCTCGCCAGCAACGCCCGCTCCATTGCCGAGGCCCTCCGCATCACCGCGGCCGACCGAGCGATCACCACTCTCCCGTTGCAGTACTCCTACGGGCTCTCGGTTCTCCACTCGCACCTCATGGCCGGTGCCTCGGTGGTGCTGTCGGAGAACTCGGTGGTCGATCCGTGCTTCCGCACGGCGCTGCTCGAGCACGACGTCACGCATCTCGCCGGTGTGCCGCACACCTTCGAGTTGATGGAGCGGAGTTCCTTCGAACCGGCCGACTTCCCGAGCCTGCGGATCATCACCGTCAGCGGTGGGCGGATGGACCCCGACAGGGTGCGGCACTGGGCGACCCGACCGGGTGCGGCGGAGTTCGCCGTGATGTACGGACAGACCGAGGCGACAGCGCGCATGGCAGTGCTCGATCCGGTCGACGTTCGCGAGCACCCGGCTGCCTTCGGTCGTGTGATCCCCGGCGGCGAGCTCTTCCTGCGCCCTCACCCCGACGCGCCCGGTGACGACCAGGGCGAGCTGGTGTACCGCGGCCCGAACGTGATGATGGGCTATGCGATCGAGCAGGCCGACCTCGCTCGCGGACCCGAGCTCACCGAACTCGCCACCGGCGACATGGCGCGGCGGGTTCCCGGCACCGACATCTTCGAGATCGTCGGGCGATCCGCGCGGTTCATCAAGCCGTTCGGCGTGCGCATCGACCTCGACCACCTCAACGGGTCGCTCTCCACTCGCGAGGCCGATGTCGTGGCGGGTGGCACTGATGAAGGACTCGTGGTCACTGTCGCAGCCAGGAGCGATGACGGCGAGGCAACGGGCGCTCCTTCAACCGCACTGCTCGACGGTGTGCGTGATGCCGCTCGCTCCACGACCGGACTCCCTGCGTCGTACATCACCGTCGTTGGTCTCGAACAGATCCCACGCACCGCGTCGGGGAAGGTCGACCACGCAGCAATCCTCGAACTCGCCGACGCACGACGAGTCGACTCCCCTTCGCCGTCGGGTGACGTACCCGCAGCCGTCGGGAGCGGAACCGACGACGTCTTGCGCGCTGTCCTCGACGTCGTCCGCACTGCTCTCGGTCGGCAGGCCGTCACTGCGGACGACACCTTCGTCGGCCTCGGCGGTGACTCGCTCAGCTACGTCGAGTGTTCCATACGGCTCGAGTCGCTCGTCGGTTCGCTCCCC
>JBEBDM010000355.1:0-8545 GCA_041156905.1 Actinomycetota bacterium
CTTGCGCTCCTGACGCAGGATGGCGCGCAGGCCCGGCTTGGGCGCGGGGTTGTCGACCCGGAACATCCGCTCGACGGTGTTGGCCACCATCTGCGGGTAGAGGTGCTGGACACGATCGCTCAGCACGAGTCGCGGCGCTCGACGCAGACGGCGATGGTCGCGGAGCACGAAGGTCTCGGCGAGCCGCCGCTGGTATCCGGCGAGGCCACGCTCGCTGGCGTCGCCGGCGCGGGCCGCTTCCACGGCCGCCTCTCCGGCGTACATCCCGCTCGCCATTGCGAAGTTGACACCCTCGAGCCAGATGCCCGCGGCGAGGCACAGCGCGGCGGCATCACCGGCGACGAGCATCCCGGCACTCGTCATCTTCGGCATCATCTCCAGCCCGGCCTCGGGGATGAGGTGCGCGCTGTACTCCACGATCTCGCCACCCTGCACGAGCGGTGCGATCGCCGGGTGTGCCTTGAGTCCGGCGATGATCTCCTCGGGCCGGCGCTTCTGCGCGGCCAGCGCCGGGAGCTTGAGGACGGCCCCGACCGCGAGCGTGTCGAGGTTGGTGTACAGGAACCCACCACCGTTGACCCCGCTCGTGCCGCCGAGGATCTCGATGTCGACCCCGTGGCGCTCGCGTACGGCGAAGCGCTCGTCGATCGTCTCCTTTGGGAGCGAGAGGGTCTCCTTGACGCCGAGCGTGTAGTGCGACGAGTCGGTGTGCTCGTAGAGGCCGGCCTCCTTGGCGAGGAAGCTGTTCACGCCGTCGCAGGCGATGACCACCCGCGCCCGCAGGTCGCCGTCGGGTCGGTCGGTGCGCACACCCACGACCGCTCCCCCCGCATCGCGGATCAGGCCGGTCACCGTCGTGTCGGTGATCAGTTGGGCTCCTGCCGCAACAGCGTGCGACGCCAGCCAATGGTCCCAGTCGGGGCGGTAGGCCGTTGCCCCGTTGTAGGGCGCCGCCCCCCACGCCTCGGAGCGGAAGTCGACGGTGAGCGCCTGGGTGTCGGTCAGCAGCATCGTGCTGCGCCGTGTGATCCAGCGCTGCACGGGAGCCTCGAGCCACCACTCCGGGATGAGTTGGTCGAGGATCCGCGGATACACGACACCGCCGTACATGTTCTTGCTGCCGGCGAAGGGCCCCCGCTCGAGCAGGACGACCTCGAGACCAGCTCGTGCCGCGACGAGCGCCGCACACGAACCCGCCGGGCCCGCACCGACCACGATGACGTCGACATCGGGAGCACTCATGCGGCGTTCCCGCCCGTTCTCTGGTCGGAGTCCCGTGTCGAGAGCAGTCGCTCGAGCTCGTCGAGCGTGGCGTTGGCATCGGCGACGATGGCGAGGTCGGCGAGCTGCATCATCGGGCAGTGGGCGTCGGTGTTGACGCTGATGATGTGGTCGGGAGTCCCGAGGCCGCTCGTGTGCTGCACGGCGCCGCTCACCCCGAACGACAGGTACAGCCGCGGGTCGACCACGACCCCCGTGGTACCGATCTGCCGCGAGTGCGACACCCAGCCACGGTCGGTCACGACGCGCGTCGCTCCCATGCTCGCACCGAGCGCCGCCCCGATCCGCGTGAGCTGGTCGATGCGCTCGCTCGAGTCGAGCCCCGCCCCGCCGCCGATGATCCGAGCAGCCTCCGAGAGGTCGATCGACGTCGGATCGGGAGGGAGCACGCCCGTCACCCGTGCGTCGATGACGTCGGAATGAACGAGAGGCCCGAGATCGCGGACCGACGGTTCACCGAGAGTGGCGTCGATCTCCGCGCCCCGCACCCCGGGCACCATCGTGGCGACGAACGCCGGAGGCGGGGAGACACGGTGGATCTCGCTCCCACCGCCTCGGGCAAGGTCGACCCTGTGCGCCGTCACTGACACCGCCCCGGCCAGCAACGTCCGGCCGAGTGCAGCGGCGAGTCGCGGGGCGAGGTCGCGCCCGTCGGGTGAACCCGGAAGGAGCACGATCGTCTCGTGACCCAGGTGCTCGGCCAGCGCCGTGGCCCACGCTCCGGGCCGGACCTCTCCCCATTCGGCGAGAGCGATCTCCCGGGCGATGCCGCGCAGCTCGTCGACGGCAGCGTCCGTCCCCGAGCCGACCAGCAGCACGCGGCCCTCACACTCGGCCACGGCCTCCGCCGCCCCCAGCGGGAGCTGTCCTTCGCGCACCACGGCCACGGCGATCATCGGCTCCGAATCTAGGTCGCCGAACCCTCGACAGGCAGAGCCGACCCTCGAACGTCCCGGATCGCCTCTGGCGCGTCCCGGGTCGTCTCTGGGTCGACCTAGGTCGCTCCGGGTTGTCCCGGGTTGGCCAGGGTTGTCTTGGGTTGTCCTGGATCGTCCTGCGTTGCTCCGGTCGTTCCGGTTCGGGCGGAAGCGGGGCCGTGCCGGCCGGGGCCTCAGGCGGCCCGGATGCTCGGCGGTCCGTGCACGGTCTCACCTCCTCCTGGCCGGCTGACGGTGAGTGTCCGGTCGCGGTGCAGCCGGAGGGTCCACCCGCCGTCGTGAGCGAGGTGGTGATGCCGTGAGCACAGGGGCAACAGGTTGGTGATGTCGGTGCTGCCACCGAGCTCCCACGGCTCGACGTGATGCACGTCGCAGTACTCGAACGGTGTGTCGCACAGTGCACACGTCGGGTAGACGATGCGAAGGGCCCGACGTTGATGGCGGTTGGCGAGTCGGCGTTCGCGTCCGAGGAGGAGGCGCTGTCCGTCGACGCTGACGATCGCAGGTGTGATCGTTCCGAGGCAGGCCCACCGACGAATGGTGTCGATGGGAAGGCCGCTGTCGGCGAGACCGAGTCCGAGTTCGAGCCGGGTACGGCTGTGGCGGCCGTCGAGCAGGGTGCGAGCGTCGATCACGACGGTGATGTCGGGCCCGCTGCTCGGGCCGGCTGCGCTGCCTGCCGCCGAGTGGTCCGGTCGGTGTACCGGTGCGGTGTCGTCGTTCGGGGAGGCGCTCGAGGAGCGATGAGCGCTGGAATGTGCCGCCCCGCCACCGGCAGTGATGCGGAGCAGTGCGTGTGCGGCGAGGAACTGCTGCCGTTCGACAGGATCGGTGGGCGCGCCTTCGGGGATCGGTCCCCCGTGGAACAGAGCGTCGATTGCCTTGCGGATGCGTGCGTCGAGCGTGAGGCCGCTCTCCGGATCGAAGCGGCCGTCGAGCCGCCACATGCCGTCGTTGTCGTGCCACCAGCGGAGTCGTGTCGCCCTCCTCTGTCGCTCGAGCCGCGACCGACCGTCGTCGGTTCGGGCCTGGGCGGCCAGCCTGTCGACCACGGCACGGAACTCGCGGTCGGGGAGGTCGCGTGCGGCGTCGCGCAGGCGGTCGCCGTGAACGGCGAACCGGGCACGCTCGGCGTCGCTCATCCCGGACGTGGCACGAGCGACGATGTCGAGCCGTTCGCCGGTCGTGTCGCCGTCGTCGAGCGCTGCCCCGAGTTCGGGGACGGCGTCGGCGACCTTCGAGCGTCGGCGCACACGATCGGCTGCCGAGGCCGGTGCCTTGGACGCCGCAGCGTGATCGGCATCGGGGAACGAGCCGGAGCCCGCCGGAGTGGCCGCGATCTCGTCCATCCGTGCCAGTACCCGCATCTCGCGGGCGTCGACCATCCCCCGCATCGCCCGCAACGCGGCGAGCTCGGCCCGGCACTCGCCGAGATCGGCGAGCGACCCGGCGGTGAGGAGGCGGCGGATGGCGTCGATGTCCATGATGCGAACATACGTTCGGGGTGTCACAGGGTTTCCGTGGCGACGGCTCGGGCCGATGGTCCGGGCCGGGTCGATGAGTGAGAAGTCATCACGACAGCCGCGGTTCGGGTGCGGACCGCTTTCCGTCCGGGCCGTCCGGGTGTCCCCAGCAGGGTGAGTACTGTTCGCGCCAGCGACCCAGCGGAGGAGATATGAGTTCTCGCATCACGCATCGTGGGAGTCCGACCGGGGGCGACCGTGTCCGGGTGCGGCGAGGTCGCGGTTCGACCGTTGCTCTTGCCCTCGTGCTGCTCGCGGGATGCAGCGGCGGTTCGTCAGAGGTCGTGAGCCCGTTCACCGATCCGTCGGTGATCGCCACCGATCCGGGTGACGGGATCGACCCGTCGGCCACGTCGCCATCGGACGCATCGTCGTCGACGAGCGTGACCCCAACCAGTGGTCCGCAGCCGACCGTGACGGCGCCGCCCGGTGTCGCCACGCTCGCCGCGGACGGTCCCTGGAGGCTCGTCGAGTCGGCCCCCGGGGTGGACGAACCCGGGCTCGTGTACGAGCTGATGCCCGGTCTCTGGGCCTGGCTGCCGGTGGAGGAGGACCTCGATGCGGGGATCGGCTGGTACCTGACCGAGGCGGACGTCCCCGTCATCGAGGCCTACCTGCAGGCGCGCCTTGTCTACTTCCAAGCCGTCAATCAGAAGCCGATGTACCTTGACTCGCCCGACTGGGCTGAGTGGTACGCGGACGGTGGGTCTGCTTACCTCTCGGTACTCCAACCGCGAGCGGACCGAGGGGAGTACGGAGATCTGGATCTCGGTGTGGTGCTTCGTCCGGTCGTCGTGGGGGATGGGCGCACACCGAACTCGGCAATGGTTGTGAGCTGCACGCTTGATGGAGGTGTGATCCTGACCGCTGACGGGGCGCTGGCCGAGGGCTCAGCCCGCGGTGTGGCTGAGACCTCGAGTGCGTTCAAGATGTCGCTCGCTGGGGGAGCGTGGAAGGTCGTCGAGTACGGCGGTGCGGTCGGGGTATGCGCCGGATAGGACTCCTGCTTGCTGCGATGGTCGGACTCTTGTCTGACTCGGCGATCGCGGTTGGCAACGACCTTCCGCCCACCGTCCCTCCGATCTATGTCCCGGGGGCTCGGGTCGTCGACATCCGTGAGTCCGACGGGTCGCTGCACAGGTACACGACGATCCCGACCACGAGCCTGTTCCGTACGCACGGCTCGAGCGAGTGCACCTTCACCGCCACCGGTTCAGGCACGACGAGCGACGGCACCACGTACGTCGCCGGTCAGGTCGTGTACTCCGAGCGCTGGATGTTCGTGGAGGGTCTGCCCGAGGGGTTCGGTGAGCCCAACCCCGCTGATCCGACCGCTGGCCTCGGGGCTCTGGCCGACGCGGTGCGTCACTTCATCGTGTTCTGCGACTCGTACCAGCACCCTCTCGGACTGCTCGACGTCGGCTCCCGCGACCCAATGCTCGACCCGCGACAGCAACTCACGGTGCTGCGCAACGACGTACAACTCGTGGCGCCCACCGTGGTCGACGACCCGATCGTCGCCGAGTGGGGTGGGTGGGTCACGCGGCATCCCGGTTGGCTCGCGGTGCAGCCTCCGGCGTGGCGTCCGCAGGCCTCGAACGCCGTCACATGGCGTGGCTGGACGATGTACCTGCTCGTCACGCCGCGCTCGCTCGACTTCCTCGTCGAGTACACGCCGTCGGTGGAGTCGGCGGTGATGGGAATCACCGGATGGACCGAGGTCGTGGCCTGCGTCGCGCCCGGTGACGCAGTGGTCGCTGCTCCGGCCAGGGTTCCGGCTCGCCCCGATCTCGGGAGCCCGCGCCCACCGGGTGTGAATGGTCCGTGCACGGTCACGGCGCCAGCTGCGGGCACGTTCACGGTCACTCCGATCGAGGCCTACGACGTGGTGTTCTGGGCCAACGGGTACACGGAGCGACTCGACCCTTACTGGTGGGCGGGGCCCTCGTCGTCGTTCGCTGTCGGCGATCTCGCGAGCGTCAACGTCACGGGCTGACCGCCGCGTCTGTCCGCGCCGTTCGGCGGCGGTGTCGCACCTGCAGGGTCGCCCGATGTCCGCGGCCCGACCACGACCCCGACCCCGACCCCGACCCCGGTCACGGAGAACAGAGGCGAGGCGGGTGCCGTTGGCGTGCGAGACTCGTCCCATGACTGCGCTCGACGACGCTCCTGCTGGCACCACGCGCCAGGTGCACACCGCTTGCTCGCTCGACTGTCCCGACGTGTGTTCGCTCGTCGTGACCGTCACCGACGGCCGCATCACGACGGTCGACGCCGCACCCGGGAACCCGCTCACCGACGGATGGATCTGCTCCAAGGTCCGCAAGAGTGCTCGACGCGTCTACGCGCCGGAGCGTGTGCTGACCCCGCTCGTGCGCACCGGCCCGAAGGGCGTCGGTGAGTTCCGCGAGGCGACGTGGGACGAGGCGATGGCGCTCGTCGCCGGTCGTGTGCGCGAGGCGCTCGACACCGGTGGCGGCGATGCGGTGGTGGCCTACAGCTACAACTCGTCATCCTCGTTGATCGAGAAGAACAGCCTCAGCGAGGCGCTGTTCGCGACGATCGGGGCGACGATCGCCGAGCACACGATCTGCGCGCACAACAACTCCGAGGCCTGGACCAACGTCTACCGCGGGATGCGCTCCGCTGATCCGGAGGACGTCGTCCACAGCCGCCTCGTGGTGGTCTGGGGAGCGAACCCGACCGTCAGCAACACCCACTTCCCTCCGCTCGTCCAGAAGGCCGTCGACGAGGGAGCGCGCGTCGTCGTCATCGACCCGCGCCGCACGCCGATGGCCGATCGTGCCGACCTGCACCTGGCCGTGCGTCCGGGTACCGACCTTGCGCTGGCCTACGCGCTCGCCGCTGAGTGGCAGCGCACCGGTGCGATCGACCGGGCCTTCGCCGATGCGCACGCCGATGGCGTCGACGAGTTCCTCGCTGCTGCAGCCGAGTGGACCGTGGAGCGCGCTGCCGACGAGTGCGGTCTCGCTGCCGACGACATCCGGGCCCTCGCCCAGTGGTGGGCATCGACGAGCCCTGCCCTCCTCCGCTTCGGCTGGGGTCAGGAGCGCAACGTCAACGGTTTCGAGGCGTGCCGTGCGATCCTCGCCCTTCCCGTGCTCGTGGGTTCGTTCGGTGAGCGTGGCTCGGGAGTACTCGGCTCGACTGGTGTTCGGGCCGCCGACACGAAGGCGCGCTGGCCGCGTGAGGCCTTCGAGGGTCCCGAGCGCCGCTCGCTCGCGCTGCACCAGCTCTCGCGGTGGCTCGCCCCGGGTTCCGACGATCCGACTCGCGTCCTCATCGTCCAGGGCGCGAACCCGGTGGTGATGTGTCCCGACACGAAGGCGGTGATCGCCGCGCTCTCGCGTGACGATGTGTTCACCGTCGTCCACGAGCAGGTCCTCACCGACACGACCCGTTATGCCGACGTCGTGTTCCCCGCGACGACATCGTTCGAACTCGACGACGTCACCACGTCGTACGGCTCGCGCATGGTGCTGCCCGTGCGGCAGGTCATCCCGCCCGTCGGTGAGTCGCGCACGAACGACCAGTTCGGACTCGCCCTCGCCCGGGCGCTCGGTTACCAGTGGGAGGCGCCGCCTGTCTCGGTGGCGATCGCCGACCAGGGTCCGCGTCAGCTCGACCTTCCGAGCCTGCAGTTCGTCGACAGCCATCCCGAGGGCGGGCGTGCGCAGTTGGCCGACCCGCAGTTCGGTGCGCCGGTGTACATCCCGCGTGTCGACGATCCCCGGCACCCGCTCGTGCTGATCTCGCCGGCCACCTCGAAGCTCGTCAACTCGATGTTCGGCGAGTTCCAGGAGATGTCGACGGCGGTGCGGATGCATCCCGTCGATGCCGCGGAGCGTGGACTCGCCGAGGGCCAGTCCGTGGTCGTCGAGAACGAGCTCGCCTCGCTCGAGGTCACCGTCTCGATCGACGACACGATGCGTCCCGGTGTCGTGATGATGCCCAAGGGCATCTGGCTGCGCCATCACCCCGAGGGCATCGGCGTCAGCGCGCTGTGCCCCGACACCGGCACCGCACAGGTCAACGGGGCCTGCTTCAACGACGCGCGCGTCGAGGTGCGCGCCGTCTGACCCCACGGTCGTCAGCGCACATCGCGCTGGCCCCGTGCCACCTTGATCGGGTCGTGCTCGGTGAGCCGGCGCGTCTCGGCTCGTTCACCGTGTCGTGCTCGAGTCGCCCGGGAGGGGTAGGCCGAGCACCCACCCCTCCTCCTCGACGACGGCGTCGGCGGTCGCGGCGTCGAGTTCCGGGCAGAACAGGGGGAGCAACTCGTGGTCGCGGTCGAGTGCACGCAGGTGGCGCGCCAGGGCTGTGACCTGGCGAGCGTCCTTCACGGCCGAGGAGTGACCGGTGATGCAGGCGTCGACCACCTGTGAGGACAGGGTGCCCGGCCAGATCTCGGCGATCACGACCGTGGCGTCGTCGAACGCGGCAGTGACGCCCGCCGGGTCGATCCCGGTCTCGAACGGCCACACCACGCTGCGTCCGCCAGGGCCGACGTCGTGTCGGAGAGCCTCCAGCATCGGGATCGCCGTGAGCGTCTGGCTGCCGACCGCTCCGGCGCCGAGCAACTGCCACACGGAGAACGGCCGAAGCCCTGCCTCGCGCAGCCGCGCCTCGCACGCCCGATCGGTGCGGAGCCCACCGGCAGGAGGTCGTCGCGTGGTCAGGTCGGTGCTGGCCCGCCTCGGCGGGCATCCCCAGAAGTGCAGACCGCTCCCGGAGGCGACGAGGCGGCGGTTCAGTTCGGTGGCCACCGTCCAGCGATCGTGC
>JBEBDM010000356.1:0-23736 GCA_041156905.1 Actinomycetota bacterium
CTGGAACAGGCTGGTGAGGTCGAGCAGACCGCGGTGACGCGAGACCTCCGCACGCTCCACGTCGAGTTCGCGCACGAGCAGGGCCAGCATCTCGTCGCTGATGCCCTCCTGGACCTCGAGTCGCACGGCACGTCCGAAGCGCCGACGACGGAGTTCCATCTCGACGGCGGCAAGGAGGTCGTCGGCCTCCTCCTCCTCGAGGGTGAGGTCGGCGTTGCGGGTGACCCGGAAGAAGGCGTGCTCCTCGATCACCATCCCGACGAACAGGTGGTGGAGTTGTGCGGCGATGACCTGCTCGACAGGGACGAAACGCCGACCGTCGGGGAGCGCCACGAGTCGCGGGAACACCGTCGGGATCTTGACCCGGGCGAAGCGCCGCTCCCCCGTGTCGGGGTTGCTCACCATCGCGGCGAGGTTGAGCGCCATGTTCGAGATGTACGGGAACGGGTGCGCCGGGTCGACCGCGAGCGGGGTGAGGACCGGAAACACACGCTGCTCGAAGAACGCCACGAGATGCATGTGGTCGTGCAGTTCGAGGCTGTCCCAGTCGACGATCTCGATGCCGTGGTCGTGGAGCTGCGGACGCAGGACGTCGAAGACCACCCGCTCCTGCTCGGCGACGAACGCCGAGACCGCCGCACCGATCGCCGCCAACTGCGCCTGTGGGGTGAGGCCGTCGGGCGACAGGGTGCCGAGGTCAGCGGCCACCTGGTCCTTGAGCGCGGCCACGCGCACCTGGAAAAACTCGTCGAGGTTCGAGGACGTGATCGCGACGAACTTGACCCGCTCGAGCAGCGGGACACCCCGCTCCTCGGCCAGGGACAGGACGCGTCGGTTGAACGCGAGCCAGCTCAACTCACGGTTGAGCAGGCGGGGCAGCACGAGGACCCCGGGTCAGTCGGACTCGGCGTAGCCGAGATCCCACTCGATCGAGATGCGCTCGCGCTCGGCATCACGCACGATGCGCTCACGGTTGCGACGGAACTGGGGGTCGTCGCGGGTGAGCAGCACGAGGCGGGCCAGCACACGGGTGCGGAACTCCTCGAGGACGGTGCGCTCGCCGTACTCCCCGTAGACCTCCCAATGGGGCGACACGGGTCCGAGGTAGATGATGCGGGCGTGGGCGCGGGGTGCGTCGGTGGCGATGTCGGTCATGGTCGTCTCCTGCAGTCCTGCTCGCTCCACGCGAGTCGGCACGGCGAGTGTAGCGGTGGGTGAACAAGGTCACCCCGGGGCGAAAAATCCGACGTGTGCCTCCCTCCGGGTCGCCTGACGTGCAAGACTCTCCCCAAGTACGGGAACCACATCCGCCGCTCGGTCGTCAGACGGGGCATGGTGCGGTCCTCGGACCCAGGGTCAGTGCGGGCGCACCAACCGAATCATTCGAGCCACATCCCCCCGGTCGTGGCACAGAAGGAGACACGGATGACCACCCCCTCCCCCCTGCCCGTCAACACCCTCCCCGATCCCGACCTCGGATCGGTGTCGGCCTGGATGAGCCTCGGCCTGTGCCGCAGCTACCCGCCGGCGACCTTCTTCCCGAGCGACGGCGTCGGCGTCGACCGGGCCCGCAAGGTCTGCGCCAACTGCCCGGTCGCCGAGCAGTGCCTCGAGTACGCCCTCGACAACCGCATCGAGCACGGCGTCTGGGGCGGGTGCAGCGAGCGCGAGCGGCGCCGCATCCTCAAGCGACGCAACAGCGCCGCCGCCTGATCGGCGACGCCGCAACTAACACCGCGACGCCGCAACTAGCACGGCGACGCCGCAACATGTGTGGCAACGCCGCGACACGTGCGGCACCAACGTCACGAAACAGCGAAGAGCCGGCCCGAGGGCCGGCTCTTCTCGTTCTGTGGGAGTTCGCACCCGGCGAACCGGGCGCACACGGACGATGCCGTGTGACGAGGCTCAGGCCTCGCCCGACTCCTTGGTCTCGGTGGCCGCAGGCTTCTGCGCCTCGGCCATGCCGTCCTTGAACTCCTTCTGAGCCTTGCCAAGGTTCTTGGCGAGCTTCGGGAGCTGCGAGCCCCCGAACAGGAGGAGGACGACGAGAAGAAGGATTCCGAGTTCGGGTGCCCCGAGGCCTGCTGCGATCATGACGGTGACTCTAGCCGACGTTGTGCCTGAACGCGAACGCGGTCAGGCGCTGGTCCGACGGGTGGCCTGGGCACGCTGGCGGCGGAGGCGGCGGCGCTCCCGCTCGCTGAGTCCGCCCCAGATGCCGAACTTCTCGCCGTTGACGAGTGCGTACTCGAGGCAGTCGAGGCGCACCACGCAACCGCGGCACACCTCCTTGGCCTCACGGGTGCTGGCACCGCGCTCGGGGAAGAACAGGTCGGGATCGACGCCGAGGCAGTTGGCCTCGTCCTGCCAGCCGGCGGCGGGCTCGGTGCGCTCGGTCTCCGACGGTGCGGCGCCCCGGAGGTCGACCCGCGTCTCGTTGGTGTGGATGTGGGTGTGAGACATCGTGGAGGGCCCCCCTGACAGACCCGGGGTGTCGAGGCGACACCCCTGTAATTACATAGGTGTCATTGTCCACTATCACAACCCCTTCGCGCAAGAGGTGATTTCGCGACGGCGCTACGTGGTCGTTCGCGAGGTCGTGAGAACAGTGCCCCGATCAGCCGGCACGACGACCGCGGCGGGCCATCTGCTTCTTGTGCTCGATGAAGTCGAGGAGCACGTAATCGCCGAGCGAGGTGCTGTCGGTGAAGAAGGCGCGACCACCGTTCATGGCCGTGAGTCGCTCGACGAAGTCGCGCAGGTGGTCGTCGGCATCGATCATGAAGGTGTTGATCCGGATGTCGTCCCGGGTGCAGCGCAGCACCTCGCGCAGGGTCATCTCGCCCGTCTCCTGCGACATCGGCCAGTCGAAGTAGTAACGACCCCCATCGAGGACGTGCGCCGTCGGCTCGCCGTCGGTGACCACGATGATCTGCTTGTTGCCCGTCTGCCCGGCGAGCATCCGACGCGCCAGCATCAGGCCGTGGTGGAGGTTGGTCCCCTGCTGTGAGTCGCACTGGACCTCGGCCAGTTCGTGCGCACCGATCTCGTAGGCGATGTGGCTGAAGCCGACGATGCCGAGGAAGTCGCGCGGGAACTGCGACGAGATCAGCGATTGCAGCGCGACAGCCATCTTCTTCGCCGGGAGGAAGCGGCCCTGCCAGTACATGCTGTTGGAGAGGTCGAGCATCAGCACCGTGGCCGAACGGGTGAGGTGCTCGGTGCGTTCGATCTCGAAGTCGTCGGGTGAGAGCCGCACCGGCGTCCCGCCCCCCTCACGGCGGATGGCGTTGCGCAGCGTGCGCTCGAGGTCGAGTTCGAACGGGTCGCCCCACTCGTACGGCTTGGTCTCGTGGGTGCGTTCATGGCCCTGGCCGAGGCGGGCGACGGCGTGACGGCCGGACTTGTCCTTGGCGAGGCGCGAGAACAGGTCGCGCAGCGAGTTCGAACCGATCCGACGCATCCCCTTCGGCGTCAGTTCGAGGCGACCGTCCTTGCTCTTGATCAGCCCCTGCTCCTCGAGCATGCGCGCCATCTGCGCCAAAGCCTCGAGTGAGTTCGCCGAGTCGTCACCGAGGAGGTCGCGCACGCGGTCGAGGTCGACCTCGGCCAGCTGGCCCGGGCTCGAGGCGCCGCGCATCAGGTTCTCGAGACGGTCGAGCTCACCGAGTTCCTGCATCGTCTGCATCGCCTCGCCGAAGCCCATCGGGGTCTCGCCCGTGAACTCCTGCGGCTGACCCCATCCCTCGCCGGGGAACATCTGCCGCAACGACCGACCCAGCTGGTCGACCTGCCACTGGAGGTCCATGTCCTGCATCAACTGGTCGCTGAGCGCCTGCAACTGGGCACGCTGCTCGGGGGTCATCGAGGCGAGCATCGCCTGAGCGGCGGCCATGCGTGCCGCCATGTTCTGGAGCAGCTCGTCGAGCGACTGGGGGTTCTCGGGGAAGAAGTCGCCGTACTCCTCCATGAACTTCTCGAAGCCCGGGTCGTCGCCGTTCTCGCGACGCTCGATCATCTCGTTGAGCGCGGAGAGCATCTCCTTGGTGCGCTGCATCTGCTCGGGCGACATGTCCTGCACGGCCGACGACATCTGGTCGACGACCTGCTGCATCATCTGCTGGCGGAGACGCTCCACGAGTTCGTCGAACCGCCGGCGCGCGTCGTCGCTCTCGAAGTCGTAGGTCCCGAGTTCGCGGACCTTGCCAGCGAGGTCGTCGGGCAACATGTCGAGACGGAAGTTGCGATCCTCGGCGGTCCGTCGGGCGTTCTCCGCGCGCCGCTCGTCTCCACTCCGCTGGGCGTCGTCGAGGGCGTTCTGGACAGCGTGACGTTCCTCGTCGACCACGTCGTCGAGGGCGTCGGCGATCTCCTTGAAGACACCGCCGAGGTCGCCGCGTTCGAGGCGTTCCTCGCGAGCCTGGCGGAGACGTTCGAGCATCTCGCGCAGCCCCTGCATCCGGTTGCCGTCGCTGTCGCGCAGGCCCTGCTGCATCGCCCGACGCAGTGCAGCGGCCACGTTGCCGTTGGCGAGGAGGTCGTCGGCGAGGCGGTCGAAGAGGCCGTCGGCATCGAGGTCGAAACCCTTCTGCGTCCCGTCCCATCGCGAGTAGGTGAAACGGTTCGGCATCCCCGAAACCTACATCGCTCACCGGACACGGGGGCTAGCCTTGCGCCATGCGTGTTCCTCGCACGTTCGTCTTCGTCGATCTCTCCGGATTCACGAATTACACGGCCGCCTTCGGTGACGACGCGGCCGGACGACTGCTGGGCGCTTTCCGCACCCTCACCAGGGAGATCGCCAGCGAGCGCGGGGTTCGCGTCGCCAAGTGGCTGGGTGATGGTTTCATGGCCGTGTCGGTCGATCAGGAGGCCGCCATCGCCTTCGCCCTCGAGCTCGATCACCGTGCGGCCGACGTCTGTGCGCCGCTGACGCTGCGGGTCGGCATCGCCTCCGGCCACGCCCTGCTGTTCGAGGGCGACGACTACATCGGCTCGGCCGTCAACATGGCTGCCCGTCTCTGCGACATGTCGGCCGCCCACGAGGTGCTCATCCCCGTGATGCAGATCGAGCGCCTCCCCGAGGGCGTCTCGACCTCACCGCACGGCGAGGTCGAGCTGCGCGGATTCCCCGGCAGCATCGACGTGGTCCAGCTCCTCGGCCGTCCGGTCCTCCAGGCCTCGAACGACACGGGCGAGCTCTGGACGCGTTCGCCGTTCAACACCTGACGCAGCGATGACGAACCCCGTCGCCAAGGGCGTCGTGATCCGTCACGACTCGGCGCGTCTGCTCGACGACGTCGGATTCGCCGCCGAGTCGGGGGTCCAGCGTGTCCGGCTCGACGTGCCGTGGGCGCTGGCATCACCACGAGAGGGCGTCGTCGACGGGGGCGTCCTGGAGTCGGTGCGTCTGGCAGCGATGGCCGCCCGCGACGCAGGAGTCGAACCGTGGTTCCGGTTGCTGCAGTACGACGTCCCGCGTTGGTTCGAGAACGAGGGCGGGTTCTCCGACCGCAAGACGGCGGCCACCCACTGGCCCCGTTGGGTGCAGGAAGTGGCTGATTCGCTCGGCGATGTCGCAGGCGGCTGGGTCCCGTTCGAGGCACCCGGCGCGATGGCCGACCGGCTCGAGCCCGACGATCCCAAGAGGCACGGCGAACTCGCCCAACACCTCTTCGTGGCGTGGCGCGACGCGTGGCGCATCCTGCGCAGTGGCCCTCCGGTCGCGACATCGCTCGACCGGCAGTCGTTGGCGCTCTGGCTGCCGTCACTCGTCGACGGCATGGTGCGCGTTCCCGGCCGGGTGGAGCGACGGCTCACTGATCTCGCCGGGGCCTGCGACGTGATCGGCGTCGCGCTGCGTGAACGGATCGCATCGACGCTCGCAATGGTGCGGGACGTGGGTGGGGGTCGACCGACAGCGCTCACCTACCGGCCCGTCGGGACCACCGAGACCGAACGCTCCGAGTCGATGGCCACCACGTGGCGCGAGTGCGTCCGCGACGCCGACGACACCGGACTCACCGCCGTCTGGGTCACCCCGTTCGTCGATGCTCCGGGGCAGCCGGGCCTCTGCACCTCCGGACACCGGCTGACCGACACCGGCGCCGCCTTCCTCGAAGGTGCTCAGCCCTTCGAGCGGTAGGTCGCGGAGTTCCCGCTGACGTCCTTGTTGAGTCGCTTCGAGAGGTGGAGCCCCTCGAGGATGAACTCGACGGCGGCCGCACGCGCTGCTGCAGTGGAGTCGGCGCCGGCGAGCGCAGAGACGGCCGGCTCGAGAACAGGAGCCTCGGCCAGCACGGCCACCACCTGTTCGGAGGGGACGTCCTCGCCCGTGTGAGCCACGACACCCTGCTCGAAGGAGGTGAGTACCTCGCGCACCGACTCGAACGAGACGAGTTCCTTGAACGTGGTCAACACAGCAGCCTTCACGAGGCCCTCGAGAATGACCCCTTCACGGCCGTCCTCGAGCGAGTCGATCTCGACCTTGCCGCCGGTGCTCGCAGCGAGCGCCCCGAGATCGCTGACGCGGGCGACGACGTGTGACTCACCGGCGCGCAGGCCGCGACGAAGGGCGTTCGCGCCGAGCAGTTCGAGGTTGCTCACCGAAAGGCGCACGCTCACGCCGCTGCGCTGGTTCACCTGGCTGCTACCACGGGCCACCTGGCTGAAGGTGGCGACGACGCGCTCCATGTAGGCGGGGATCTCGACCTCGACATCACCCACCGACGACGCACGCGCCTCCTGGCGCATGATCGCCACCTCGGTGTCGGTGTCGAGCGGGTAGTGGGTGCGGATCTGGCTGCCGAAGCGGTCCTTCAGCGGGGTGATGATCCGACCGCGGTTCGTGTAGTCCTCCGGGTTCGCCGAGGCGACGAGCAGTACGTCGAGCGGGAGACGGATCTTGTGCCCACGGATCTGGACGTCGCGCTCCTCGAGCACGTTGAGCAGGCCCACCTGGATGCGCTCGGAGAGGTCGGGGATCTCGTTGATCGCGAAGATGCCGCGGTTGGTGCGCGGCACGAGTCCGTAGTGGAGGGTGAGCTCGTCGCTCAGGTAACGGCCCTCGGCGACCTTGATCGGGTCGACCTCGCCGATCAGGTCGGCGATGGAGGTGTCGGGCGTCGCGAGCTTCTCGCCGTAGCGGGCGTCGCGGTGCACCCACTCGACGGGCGCCTCGTCTCCCATCGACGCGACCAGCTCACGAGCGTGCTTGCTGACCGGCGCGTACGGGTCGTCGTTGATCTCGCTACCGGCGATCACCGGCATCCACTCGTCGAGCAGTCCGGTGAGCGAGCGGATCATGCGCGTCTTGGCCTGACCGCGCTCGCCGAGGAAGATCACGTCGTGACCTGCGAGGAGAGCGTTCTCGAGTTGGGGCATCACCGTGTCCTCGTATCCGAGGACTCCCTCGAACAGCGGCTGGCCGGCCTGGATACGGCGCACGGCGTTGCGGCGGATCTCCTCCTTGACCGGCACCGACTGCCAGCCCGAGGCCTTCAACGCACCGAGGGTGGAGGGGAGGTTCGTCATGCGGCGACCCTACTGCCCCTCCCCAGAACCTCTACGCTCGAGCCGTGGAGTTGTCGGGGAACTGGAAGGCGCGTCTCGCCGACGACGACGTCCGCCGCGACGGGGTCGGCCTCGACCACGACGACTCGGCGTGGGACGACGTCACGGTCCCCGGCCACTGGCGCTCGTCCCCGGCGTTCGCCGACAGCGACGGGCCGCTCCTCTACCGCTCCCGCTTCCACCTCGATCGCCCCGACACCGGCCGACGCCGGTGGGTCACGCTCGACGGCGTGATGTACCAGGCCGACGTCTGGCTCGACGGCGCCTATCTCGGCGACCCGGAGGGGTACTTCTTCCCCCACTCGTACGACATCACGGCCCTCTCTCGTCTCGCTGACGATCACGTGCTCGCCGTCGAGGTCGCTTGTGCGTCGCAGGCAGGCCGCAGCGCCAAGCGGGTGCTCACCGGCTCACTCCAGTCGGGTGACTTCGTCGACCTTGACCGCAACCCCGGAGGCCTGTGGAGGGCCATCAGGGTCCACGACACCGGACCCGTGCGCATCGACCGGCTCCGCGTGTTGTGCCGCGATGCCAACGACTCACGGGCCCACCTCCGACTCCACGCCCGGCTCGACTGCGACGTCACCCGCACGTGCAAGGTCAGGACGTTCGTCGACGGTCGACTCGCTGCCGAGCAGTCGACTCCTCTCGCCAAGGGGATGAACGAGGTCGACTGGACCCTCGACGTCAAGTCACCGCGACTCTGGTGGCCGTGGGCGCTCGGCGAGCAGTCGCTCACCGACGTGCGGGTCGAGGTCGTCGTCGACGGAGCGTCGAGTGACGAGCGCCTCGTGCGCACCGGCCTGCGCGAGGTCGCGATGAGCGACTGGGTGATCTCCGTCAACGGCGAGGCGCTCTTCGCCAAGGGGGCCAACCTCGCCCCGACGCGCGACTTCCTCGCCGACGCGACACCGGCCCAGGTCCGGCGCGACATCGAGTTGGCCCGCGAACTCGGACTCGACCTCGTCCGCGTCAACGGTCACGTCGCGCGACCCGAGCTCTACGAGGCCGCCGACGAGCTCGGTGTCCTCGTGTGGCAGGACCTTCCCCTCCAGTGGGGCTACGCCCGCACGGTGCGCAAGGAGGCAGTCCGCCAGGCGCGCGAACTCGTCGACCTCCTCGGGCACCATCCGAGCGTCGCCGTCTGGTGCGGACACAGCGAGCCCGATGGAGCCACCGATCGCAAGGGCGCCGCAGGTACGTCCGCCGTGCGCCGGATCCTCCAGCAGCAGGTCCCCAGTTGGAACCGGACGATCCTCGACCCGTGGATCCGCCGGTCGTTCGAGTCGGCCGACGAGTCACGCCCCGTCGTCACCCACAGCGGGGTCGCCCCGAACATCCCCCACGTCGAGGGCAGCGACAGTCACCTGTCGTTCGGGTGGTTCCACGGGGAGGCCCGCGACCTCGAGGGCTTCGCCGCCACGGCACCCCGACTCGTCCGTTTCGTCAGCGAGTTCGGTACGTGCTCGGTGCCCGACACCGACGACTTCCTCGAACCCGACCGCTGGCCCGACCTCGACTGGGAACACCTCTCTGCTCGTCACGGCCTCGACCTCGTCACCCTCTCGCGTCACGTCCCCCCGCACGGCTACGGCTCGTTCGAGGCGTGGCGCGACGCCACCCAGCGCTACCAGGCGAGCGTGTTGCGCCACCACGTCGAGACACTGCGACGTCTGAAGTACCGACCCACGGGCGGCTTCTGCCTGATGGCCCTCAACGACGCACGGCCGTCGGTGGGCTGGGGCATCCTCGACCACGAGCGTCACCCGAAGGCCGCGTTCGGTCAGGTCCTCGAGGCCTGCCGTCCGGTGATCGTCGTGAGCGACCGACTCCCGGGCTCGGTCACATCGGGCGACGCGATCGCACTCGACGTCCACGTCGTCAGTGACCTTCGCCAACCGCTCGAGGGCGTCACGTGTCGTGCCACGCTCCACTGGGAGGGTGGCGAGCACACGTGGGCATGGAGGGGCGACGTCGCAGCCGACACGTGCGCCCGCATTGGCACCGCCCAGTTCGTCGTCCCCGACGCTCCCGGCGACCTCGTGTTCGACGTCGTGCTCGAGCACGGCGAAGCCGTGGTCACCAACCGGACCACCACGCGCGTCCTCTAGGGCGCACCAGCCTCGCCACGAAATCTGCGTCGACCCCGAGGGCCGCTCGTCAGATCTGGGCGATCAGCTTGCGGTTCTTGACCTTCGCCTTGCGGTAGTCCTTGTGCATCAGCGCGATGACATCGATGCTGATGTTCTTCGGGCAGGCCGCCTCGCACTCACCGTGGTTGGTGCACGAACCGAAGTGCTCGTCCATCGTCTCGACCATCGCCTCGACACGGCTCCAGCGCTCGGCCTGGCCCTGGGGCAGGAGGTTGAGGTGCGAGACCTTCGCCGCGGTGAACAGGTTGGCCGCGCCGTTCGGGCACGCCGCCACACAGGCGCCGCAACCGATGCACTCGGCCGAGTCCATCGCCGCATCGGCGACCGGCTTGGCGATCGGGATGAGGTTCGCGTCGGGCGCACCACCGGTGGGAGCGGTGATGAAGCCACCCGCCTCGACGATGCGGTCGAAGGCCGAACGGTCGACCATCAGGTCCTTGATGATCGGGAACGCCGTGGCGCGCCACGGTTCGATCACGATGGTCTCACCGTCGTTGAACTTGCGCATGTGCAACTGGCAGGTCGCCGTCCCGCGCTGCGGGCCGTGGGCCTGGCCGTTGATCATCAGCGAGCAGGTACCGCAGATGCCCTCGCGGCAGTCGTGGTCGAAGACCACGGCTTCCTTGCCCTCACCGATGAGACGCTCGTTGAGCACGTCGAGCATCTCGAGGAACGAGGCCTCGTCGCTGATGTCGTCGATGACGTGGGTCTCGAAGTGGCCACCGGCCGACGGACCCGACTGCCGCCACACCTTGAGGGTGAGGTCCTTGATGTGCTTGTTGTGGGCGCCGCTCACTTGTAGCTCCGCTTCGCGAGATGGATCACTTCGTACTGCAGTTCTTCCTTGTGACGGGTCGCTCCCATCGGGTCGCCCGTCCACTCCCAGGCAGCGACGTGCGCGAAGTTGTCGTCGTCGCGCTGGGCCTCACCCTCGTCGTCCTGGTACTCCGACCGGAAGTGGCCGCCACAGCTCTCCTCACGCTCGAGGGCGTCACGGCACATGAGCATGCCGAGCTGGAAGAAGTCGTCGACACGACCCGCCTTCTCGAGCGTCTGGTTGAGGCCGTCACCGGTACCGGTGACGCGCAGGTCGGTGCGGAACTCCTCGTACAGGGCCGGTAGTTCGCTGAGGGCCTTCTCGAGACCCTGCTGGGTGCGCTCCATGCCGCAGTAGTCCCAGATGATCTTCCCGACCTCACGGTGGAACCAGTCGGGCGACCGGGTGCCCTTGATGTCGAGGTACTGCTGGTACCGGCTGCGCGCACCCTGCTCGGCGGCCTTGAACTCGGGATGGTCGGTCCCGGGGATCGGCTTGTTGAGCATCGGGGCGAGGTAGTTGCCGATGGTGTAGGGCAGCACGAAGTAGCCGTCGGCGAGACCCTGCATCAGGGCCGACGCGCCGAGGCGGTTGGCGCCGTGATCGGAGAAGTTGGCCTCACCCGCGGCGTACAGGCCGGGGATCGTGGTCATCAGCTCGTAGTCGACCCACAGGCCACCCATCGTGTAGTGGCTCGCCGGGTAGATGCGCATCGGCACGTCGTACGGGTTCTCACCCGTGATGCGCTCGTACATCTCGAACAGGTTGCCGTAGCGCTCGGCAACGGTGTCCTTGCCGAGACGCTTGATGGCGTCGGAGAAGTCGAGGTACACGCCGTTCTTCAGCGGGCCCACACCGCGACCCTGGTCGATGGCGCGCTTGGCCGCACGCGACGAGATGTCGCGGGGAGCGAGGTTGCCGAACGACGGGTAGAGGCGCTCGAGGTAGTAGTCGCGCTCACCCTCGGGGATTTGGTCGGGGGCCCGCTCGTCGCCGGCCTCCTTGGGAACCCACACGCGGCCGTCGTTGCGCAGCGACTCGCTCATGAGGGTGAGTTTCGACTGCGTGTCGTCGGCCTGCGGGATGCACGTCGGGTGGATCTGCGTGTAGCACGGGTTGGCGAAGTAGGCGCCCTTGCGGTGCGCACGCCAGGCCGCCGTGACGTTGCAGGCCATCGCATTGGTCGAGAGGAAGAACACGTTGCCGTATCCACCCGTGCAGAGCACCGTGGCGTGGGCGGCGTGCGAGGCGATCTCACCCGTCACGAGGTCGCGGACCACGATGCCGGCGCAACGGTCGTCGATCGTGACGACGTCGACGAGCTCCGTGCGGTTGAACAGACGCACGTTGCCGAGGCCGATCTGGCGGGCCATCTGCTGGTAGGCGCCGAGCAGGAGCTGCTGACCTGTCTGGCCACGGGCGTAGAACGTACGGCTCACCTGGGCGCCACCGAACGAACGGTTGTCGAGCAGACCGCCGTACTCGCGGGCGAACGGGACGCCCTGGGCGACCATCTGGTCGATGATGCTCACGCTCACCTGGGCGAGACGGTGCACGTTGCCCTCACGGGCGCGGAAGTCGCCACCCTTGATGGTGTCGTAGAACAGGCGGTGCACGCTGTCGCCGTCACCGTGGTAGTTCTTCGCCGCGTTAATGCCGCCCTGGGCCGCGATGCTGTGCGCACGGCGGGGCGAGTCGTGGAAGGTGAAGACGTCGACCTGGTAGCCGAGCTCGGCCAACGTCGCGGCGGCCGAGGCGCCGGCGAGGCCCGAGCCCACGACGATCACCTTGAACTTGCGCTTGTTGTTGGGGTTGACCAACTTCATGTCGGCCTTGTAGTTGTCCCACTTGTCGGCGATCGGGCCGGCGGGGATCTTGCTGTCGAGTGTCACGCTCATGGGTGGGTTCCTTCTCAGCCGACGATCCCGGCCAGGACGGCCACGGGGAACGACACGTTTCCGACGACGACGATGGTGGCCACGGCGGTGGCCAGGTGGCGGCGCCACTTGGTGAAGCGCGGATTGTTCCAGCCCATCGACTGGAACAGGCTCCACACACCGTGGAAGAGGTGCACGCCGAGGGCGATGTTGGCGACGATGTAGAGGATTGCGACCGGCACACGCTCGAAGCTGCGCACGACGTTGGCGTAGGCCTCGCCACGCACGAAGGTCGAGTCGGTGCCGAGGGCGTTGGTCGTGCCCCAGGTCAGGTCGGCCAGGTGCCACAGCAGGAACAGGATGACGATCGAACCCGTCCAGCGCATCGTGCGGCTGGCGAAGCTGGCCACCTGGTAGTCGCGGGCGCTCTGGTACTTGACCGAGCGGGCTTCACGGTTGAGCCGGGTCAGGCTCACGGCGGCGTGCACGTGAACCACGGCGGCGGCGAGAAGGCCGAAGCGCAGCAGCCACAGCAGGACCGTGCGGGGCAGGATCGGGACCAGCAGCTCACGCAGGAACTCGGCGTAGTGGTTGAAGTCCTCCTCACCGAGGTACATCTTGAGGTTGCCCACCATGTGGACCACCACGAAGCCGATGAGCATCAGACCACTGATCGCCATGGCGTACTTCTTGCCGACGGCGGTGCTGTAGAGGTCGAGCAGGAAGGGCCGCTTCTTACGAGCGGACCCGACCGCGGTACCCGTGACGGGCCCGCGGGACTGGATTGCCTGTGCCATGAGCGGAACGGTAGCCCTCTCCACCGGCTGGGGAGAACTTCGCCGCCGGGGGTCTCCGACAGCCGTCCCGTGACTCCCGACACTCCAAAAGTTCGTCGGGAGGGGCCCGAGTCTCTACACTCACCACGTTTGCCAACACAGCACGGTCGCGGCCGTGCACGAGAGACCCGGGGGACTACCGGTGCCAGCATTGCTCGCTGCCGAAGGCGGCTACCAAGAATTCACGCTGAAGGGCGGTGAGTGGGCCGTACTGTTCCTGTCTGCAGGCGCAGCCCTCCTCGCCATCGCCGTCGGCTTCTTCCTCGTCAAGTCGGTCATGGCCGCCGACGAGGGCTCGCCGAAGATGAAGGAGATCGCCAAGGCCATCCAGGAAGGCGCCTGGGCGTACCTGAAGCGCCAGTTCCGGACGATCGCCGTCATCCTCGTGCCGCTCGCCGTCATCGTCTTCATCACCAGCACCGAGATCCTCAAGGAGAACGGTGTCGTCGAACTGAGCCGTGGTGAGGCCGGCCTCTGGCGCACGGTCGCCTTCGTGCTCGGCTGCCTCGCCTCGGGTCTCACCGGCTACATCGGCATGACCCTCGCCACCCGCGGCAACGTCCGCACGGCGGCGGCGGCGCTCACCAACAGCATGCCCAAGGCCCTCACCGTGGCGTTCCGCACGGGTGGCGTGGCCGGCATGTTCACGGTCGGCCTCGGCCTGCTCGGCGCCACCGCGATCATCATGATCTTCCAGAACAGCAGCTCGGTGATCCTCGTCGGCTTCGGCTTCGGCGGCTCGCTGCTCGCCCTGTTCCTCCGTGTCGGCGGCGGCATCTTCACCAAGGCCGCCGACGTCGGGGCCGACCTCGTGGGCAAGGTCGAGGCCGGCATCCCGGAGGACGACCCCCGCAACCCCGCCACCATCGCCGACAACGTCGGTGACAACGTCGGCGACTGCGCCGGCATGGCCGCCGACCTGTTCGAGAGCTACGAGGTCACCCTCGTCGCCTCGATCATCCTCGGCGTGGCGGCGTTCAACTCGATCGGCCTCAACCCGGCTCTCGGCCTCGTGTTCCCGCTGGCCGCCCGCGCCATCGGCGTCGTGGCCAGCATCGCCGGCGTGTTCGCCGTGAAGGCCAAGGAGGGCGAGACCGATGCCCTCAAGCCGATCAACCGCGGCGTCCTCGTGGCCGGCAGCCTGACCCTCATCGGCACCCTGCTGCTCGCCCTGTTCTACGTCGGGAACAATCTCGGCACCCAGAACGAGGACGGCTCGGCCGTCCTGATGTCGGGCGCCGGATGGCGAGTCTTCGGTGCCGTGGCCGTCGGCCTCGTGCTGGCCCAGCTCGTCAGCCGCCTCACCGAGTACTACACCGGCACGCACTACACGCCGGTCAAGGAGATCGCCGAGTCGGCAGAGACCGGCCCGGCCACCGTCGTGCTCAGCGGCACCTCGGCGGGCCTGGAGAGCTCGGTGTACGCCGTGCTCGCCATCGCCATCGCCCTCGGTGTGGCCCTCGCCCTCGGCGGCGGCAACCTGACGTTCTCGCTCTACCTGGTCGCACTCTGCGGCATGGGCATGCTCGCCACCACCGGCGTCATCGTCTCGGAGGACACCTTCGGCCCGGTCAGCGACAACGCCGCCGGTATCGCCGAGATGAGCGGCGAGTTCCACGGTGAGCCCGAGCGCATCATGGTGAGCCTCGACGCCGTGGGTAACACCACCAAGGCCGTCACCAAGGGCTTCGCCATCGGCTCGGCCGTGATCGCGGCCGTCGCCCTGTTCGCCTCGTTCATCGAGATCGCCGGCGCAGAGCTCGGCGAGACCGCCACGAACCTCGCCGACGGCGTGTTCAAGAAGGCCGAACTGGCCATCAACGTCGCCGACCCGAAGATCTTCATCGGTCTCCTCGTCGGCGGCGCCGTGCCGTTCCTCTTCTCGGCCCTCGCCATCCGCGCGGTCGGCCGTACGGCTGGTGTCGTGGTCCAGGAAGTCCGCAAGCAGTTCGCCGACGGCAAGATCATGAAGGGCGAGAAGCAGCCCGACTACGCGCCGGTCATCGACATCTGCACGGCGGCCTCGCTCCGCGAGCTCACCACCCCGGCTCTCCTCGCCGTGCTCACCCCCGTGGCCGTCGGTTTCGGCATCGGCTGGCAGGCCCTCGGCGGCTTCCTCGCTGCCGTGATCCTCGTCGGTCAGCTCATGGCCAACTACCTGAGCAACGCGGGTGGCGCCTGGGACAACGCCAAGAAGTACATCGAGGACGGCCACCACGGTGGCAAGGGCAGTGAGGCCCACAAGGCCGCCGTCATCGGCGACACCGTCGGTGACCCGTTCAAGGACACCGCCGGCCCGGCCCTCAACCCGCTCATCAAGGTGATGAACCTCGTCAGCCTCCTCGTGCTGCCGGCGATCATCAGCCTGCAGGACAACGACGGTGCCCGCTACAGCGTGGCGGCAGCCGCCCTCGCCGTCCTCGCCGGCTCGATCATCTTCAGCAGCCGCAAGAACAACTCGATCACTGCTCAGGGCTGAGCCACCTCACCCCTGACCAACGGTCTGACGACGGCCCCGGGCACTCGCCCGGGGCCGTTGCCGTTGTCGGGACCTGCCGCTCGGCCGACGACCGGCACCACTAGGGTTCGCACTCGTGTTCGCGCTCCTCGACTTCGCCAATGACTGGGTCACCAAGGGTGGGTTGGTGGTGCTCTGCGCCATCGTCTTCGCCGAGTCGGGCCTCCTGATCGGGTTCTTCCTTCCCGGCGACTCGCTGTTGTTCTTCGCCGGGTTCCTGTCATCGACGGCCGGAGGCGAGGTACTCCCCTCCCTGCCGTGGGTCGCCGGGGCGTGTGCCCTCTCGGCGATCGTCGGCGACCAGGTCGGGTACATGATCGGCGCCAAGGTCGGACCTGCCTTGTTCCAGCGCGAGAAGAGCAGGTTCTTCCGCCCCGAGCACGTCGCCAAGGCCGAGGAGTTCTTCGCCCGACACGGCTCGAAGACCATCGTCCTCGCCCGCTTCGTCCCGATCGTGCGGACCTTCGTCCCGACCGTCGCCGGCGTGAGCAAGATGCACTACCGCACGTTCGTGATCTACAACATCCTCGGCGGCGTGCTCTGGGGCGCAGGCGTCACGGCGCTCGGCTACTTCCTCGGCGAGATCGAGGTCGTGAAGAACAACATCGAGATCGCTGCGCTCGTCATCGTCGTCGTCTCGGTCCTGCCGATGGTGATCGAGGTGTGGCGCCACCGGCGCGCACAGAAGGCCTGACAGTCGCCACGCGCTCTTCGGACGGCAAGGCGCACGGCCAGCAGCAACACCCAGGGAACTTTCGCGTCGACCGAGTCGTCCGACGTGCATGAGCACCCGATGGACCACCCGCCGCTCCCCGATCGCTGGGCTGTTCATCGCCCTCTCGCTCGCCCTCACCACGGTCGGCTGCAGTGCAGAAGATTCCGAGTCGGCGAGCGTCCCCTCCTCTGCCGGCTCGGGTGACTCCTCCGGTGGAGGCGAGGCCCCCACGGAGAACGAGGGTGGCGAACCCGACGGCGAGCCGACGGCCACCGAACGCGACCTGATCATCCGGATCACCGTCGGCCTCGAGGTCGACGACGTCGACACCGCGGTCGACGAGGTGATCGCCCTGGCGGCGAGTCATGGTGGCGAACTCTCGGCCAGCACCGTCGACATGTACGACGAGCGCTACGCCTCGGGCGACCTCGTCTTCCGCCTTCCCCCCGCAGAGACCGATGCGTTCATCACGGCCCTCGAGTCGGGGATCGGCCGACGAACGAGCCTGAACTCCTCCACCGAGGACGTCACCCTCCAGCTCACCGACCTCGAGACCCGACTCCAGAACGCCCGGGCGAGCCTCGACCGGGTGAGGGCGCTGCTCGCCGACGCGGTCGACCTCGGCGACGTGATCGCCCTCGAGAGCGAGCTCACCCAGCGCCAGACGACCCTCGAGCAGTTGATGGCCGAGAAGGCCTACGTCGACGGCCTCGTGGCGATGTCGACCGTGACGGTCCACCTGACCACCCGCGGCGATGAGGTCGACGATGACGGCACCGGCATCGGTGACGCCTTCCGGGACGGCTGGAACGCCTTCACCGACGCCCTCCACGGGCTCGTGGTCCTCCTCGGCCGCACACTGCCCTTCCTCGTCGCCATCGGCCTCGCCGGGCTCGCTGCCCTCGGGATCAGGCGTCGGGTGGGGCGACGAAATCGATCAGTCGCTCCACTGACCCCACCAGCTCCGGTCGGAGATCCGCGTACGTCTGAACCCGGCTCCTGAGCCGCGGCCAGAAGCGGGTCACGTCCTCGCCGAGCGCGGCGCAGAGTCCCTCCTTCCAGGGAGTCCCGCGCGGCACCTCGGGCCACTCCTCGATCCCCCAGACGCGAGGCCAGATGCCGGCCCAGACGTCGACGAAGGGATGACCGGTCACGAGCACGTGCGGACCGCTGACCTTGTCGGCGAGGCGTTGTTCCTTCGACCCTGGCACGAGGTGGTCGACGAGGATCCCGAGACGGCGGTGCGCGGCCGGTTCGAACTCGGCGACGAGGTCGGGCAGGTGGTCGATGCCGTGCATCGGTTCGACGACGATCCCCAGCGGACGGAGGTCGTCGCCCCAGACGTGCTCGAGCAACTCGGCGTCGTGGACACCCTCGACCCAGATCCGGCTCGCTGCTGCGGTACGAGCCCGGCGCGGGGCTGCGGGGTCGACCACCGAGCCGCTGTTGGTGACGCTCGGGCGGCGGGCGGCCACTCCTCCGCCGGGCGTGCCCGCAGCCGGCCGCACGAGCGTGACAGGCCGACCCTCGAGCAGGAACCCACCCTCCTTGAGGCTGAACCGCCGCTCGCTGCCACGTCGGTCGCGCAGGGTCACGGCACCTGCGTCGACGGCCACGACGTCGCCGCAGAACCCGCTGGCACGGTCCTCCACCACGAGGCCCGGTGTGGCCGGGACACTCGGGTACGCAGGGCGTCGGCGCTGCTCGTCGAAGTCGTCGAGGATGTCGCGGCTCATGGTCAGGGAGTCACCGTACGCGCCCACCAACCCGAGGGCGTGGCAGCCTGCACCACCGCCCGACCGTCGGGCCGTCGGTAGGGGGCGAGAAGTGCGCCACCGTCGTCGGCCAGCGGCGGGTCGTGCGGCAGGTGCGAGGTGCCCCAGACGTGGAGACGCTCGGCCGGCCCCTCGAGGGCGAGGACACCCTCGGTGAGTTCGATGCGGGCGTCGAACCTGCCCGTCTGCGTGTACCCGTCGCCGCTCGCCGTCATCGGACCGCGGATCTCCAGCGGCTCGGTGTCGCTGAACCACTCGATGTCGAAGGTCACCGGCGCGAGGTCGCCGAAGGGGCGTTCGAGAGCGTCACGCGGGTCATCGAGCAGCACACCGTGCGCCTCGTTCCCGAGGCTCCACTGCCGGAAGGGGAGGTCGCAGTCGTGACCCGCCCACATCTCGGGAGGCTTGATCTCGAGGCCCTGACGCAACGACGTTCCGTCGAGGTCCTCGACGTAGAGGTACGGCCGCCCTCGCCGCGCCAGTCCCGCCCAGTAGTGGACCCGACGCCCGGTGAGCTCGAGACCGACGAACCACGCCGCGCCCAGGGATCCCTCGGACTCCACCGACCGACCCCACCACCACCAGGCCTCCACCGCCGCATCTGGATGCCGGAGTTCGTCGTCTTTGGCGGGCACCGCGCCAGACTAGGAGCGTGATCCGCTACCTCAGCCTCGACTGGCTCGACGCCCTCAGCGCCGAGGTCTCCGCCAGTGCCGACCTCCAGCGCCTCGCCGGTGAGCACACCATCGGCGTCACCCAGGTCGTCACCGACGGACCCGAGGGCACCGTGATCTACCACCTCCAGGTCGCCGACGGTGTCGCCGCGTTCGGCCCCGGCCAGGCGTTCCCCGAGAACGTGCGGATGGAGCAGACGTGGGAGACCGCGATCGGCATCGCCACAGGGGTGCTCAACGCACAGGAGGCGTTCATCAAGGGACGCATCCTGCTGACCGGCGACCAGACCGCCCTGCTCTCCGCACAGCCCGTGTTCGGGGCCCTCGACGCTGTGTTCCGCTCGATCGCCGAACGTACCGAGTACGCCTGACCCGACGGCATGCCCGAACTGCCCGAGGTACAAGCCCACGCCGAACGGCTCGACGAGTGGTTCACGGGGCGCGAGTTCGCCGGCCTGAAGGTGCTCAACTTCGCGGTCCTCAAGACTGCCGTTCCCGACCCGGCCTCGGTCGTCGGTCAGCCACTCCGGTCGGTGGGGCGACGCGGCAAGTACCTCCTCGTCGAGATCGGTGACATCACGTTCGCCGTCCACCTCATGCAGGCCGGACGGCTGCACGTCGACACGTCCAAGAGTCTCAAACCCCGTGGCGGTCTCGCCCGGTTCGTGTTCACTCCCCGCGGAGCCGACGAATCAGCCCTCCTCCTCACGGAGGCGGGCAAGGAACGCAAGGCCGGAATCTGGGCGATGCGCACCGATTCACTCGGTGCTCCCCCGCTCGACCGGTTGGGTATCGACGCTCTCGAGGTCAGCGTGCCCCAACTCGCCGAACTGTTCGCCGCGCACAACATGCGGGTCCACGGGTTCCTGCGCGACCAGCACCACGTCTGCGGGCTCGGACGGATGCTGGCGAACGAGATCTGCCACCGGGCGAGGATCTCGCCGTTCGCCATGACCCGCCAGCTCGGCACCGACGGAGCCGCCGCGATCCACTCGGCAATGATCAGCGCGATCGACGACGGGCTCGCCGACGAGCGCACCCGCACCGACATGAGCTCGTCGGCCGACCGACCCGGGTTGGTGCACGGACGCGTCGGCCAGTCGTGCACGACCTGCGACGACACGATCCGCTCGGTCTCGTACTCCGGCTACACCGTCGCCTACTGCCCGACGTGCCAGACCGAGGGCCGCGTCCTGGCCGACAACACGACGTCGAAGTTCCTCCGCTGACGGGTTCGTGATCGTGCGCCAGCACGGGTGAGGGGCTGACCACCCCCGGCCGTGGTGGAATGGGGGCATGCCGATCCATCTGCGCGCCGAGCCGTCCGACTACGCCCCCTCCGTCCTCGTCCCGGGCGACCCCCGTCGGGCTCGCTACATCGCCGAGACCTTCTTCGACCCGGGTGCCCGACTCGTCAACGAGGAACGTGGTGCCCTCGGCTTCACCGGTACGTACAAGGGCCGGCCGATCAGCGTGCAGTCGGTGGGCATGGGCTGTGCGAGCGCCGGGATCTACTACAGCGAGCTGATCCAGCTCGGCGCCCGCCGCATGATCCGCGTCGGCACGGCGGGTGGGCTCGCTCCGGGCCTGCGGATGGCCGACACCGTGGTCGCCATCAGCGCCACCGGCGACGACCCCGTCGTCTCCCAGCTCGTGCAGGGCGAGGCCCACGCGCCCACCGCGACCTACCGGCTGGTCGAGATGGCGGTCGCCCGTGCCCGTGAGGCCGGAGCCCGTGTGCACGTCGGCCCGATCGTCTCGAGCGGGCTCTTCTACGACCCTCGTGAGGGGATCATGGCCCGCTGGGCGGCCCGCGGACATCTCGCCGTCGAGATGGAGGCCGCCATGCTCTACACGCTCGGAGCGATCCACGGGATCGAGACGCTCACGCTCGCGACGATCAGCGACCTCATCACCGACGAGAAGAATGCCGAGCGGATCAGCGACGAGGAGCTGAAGACCGGCGTCGACCGGATGATGCAGGTCGCCTGCGACGTCGCCGTCGCCGACTGACACTCGACGACAGAATCCGGCAACGACACAGGCAGAGAGCGACACAGGCCGAGAACGACAGTGGGCCGGGGCGCATGCCCCGGCCCACTGCCCATTCGGATGAGGGATCGGTCAGATCAGCCCGAGCTCGCGCACGGCGTCGCGCTCCTCGGCGAGCTCGCCGACGGAGGCATCGATCTTGCCCCGGCTGAACTCGTTGATCTCGAGTCCCTGGACGATCGACCACTCACCGTTCGAGCAGGTGCACGGGAAGCTGCTGATCAGACCCTCCGGCACGCCGTACGAGCCATCGCTCGGGACGGCCATGCTCACCCAGTCGCCGGGGGCGGTGCCCATGGTCCAGGTGCGCACGTGATCGATGGCCGCGTTGGCCGCCGAGGCTGCCGACGAGGCGCCACGGGCCTCGATGATGGCCGCACCGCGCTTGGCGACGGTGGGGATGTAGGTGTCGGCGTACCAGGCGTGGTCGCCCACGAGGTCGTAGGCGTTCTGGCCCTTGACCTTGGCGTGGTAGAGGTCGGGGTACTGGGTGACCGAGTGGTTGCCCCAGATCGTCATGTTGGTGACGTCGCTGACACTGGCGCCCGCACGCTGGGCGAGCTGGGTGACCGCACGGTTGTGGTCGAGCCGGGTCATGGCCGTGAACCGGCGCGGGTCGAGGTCGGGGGCGTTGTTCATCGCGATGAGGGCGTTGGTGTTGGCCGGGTTACCGACGACGAGGACCTTGATGTCCTTCTTGGCGTTGTCGTTGATGGCCTTGCCCTGCGGCTTGAAGATGCCGCCGTTGGCGCTCAGCAGGTCGCTGCGCTCCATGCCGGCCTTGCGGGGCATCGCTCCCACGAGGAGTGCGACGTCGGCGTCACCGAAGGCGACATTGGCGTCATCGGTGCACACCACGTCGGCGAGCAGCGGGAAGGCGCAGTCGTCGAGTTCCATCTTCACGCCGTTCAGCGCGTTGAGGGCCGGCGTGATCTCCAGGAGCTGGAGGATCACCGGGGTGTCGGGGCCGAGCATGGCGCCCGAGGCGATACGGAAGAGGAGGCTGTAGCCGATCTGGCCGGCTGCACCGGTGACGGCGACACGAACGGGAGTGGTCATGCGCCCAGCGTACGCCTCCACGCTCGCGGGCAGAAACCCAGCGTCATGGCGGCGACAGCGGGTCAGCCGGCGACAGTGGTCTCGGGTGCGGCGGTCGTCGTGGTCGACGGGACCGGCAGCTCCGCGAGCCCGAGCGAGCCGAGGATCAGGTTGGCGTACTGCACCGGTGCCACCTCGCCGCACGTGATGTGGATCCCGTCGGGGCACAGTTCGATGTCGCCCGCCGCCGCTGCCCAGTCGATGACCCCGACTCCCGGGTAGCGGTTCGCCACACCGCGGATCAGGTCGTTGTTCCCGGCGATCCACTCGACGTCGGCGTACACCGTCATCAGACGGACGCTGGAGACACCGTCGGGGATGGCCGCGATCAGGGTGTCGAGCTCGGCGTCGCTGAGGTACCAGTTGGTACCGGTCTGCACGACGAGGTTCGTCCCGATACCGATCACACCCGACTCGTCGAGCTTGCGGATCGCGTTCGTCACGCCCTCGACGCCACGGTTCTCCTTCGCGTCGACCCAGATGCCCGAACCGCCGAGTTGCGTGACCGCACCGACCATCACCGACTCACCGACGGCGACGTAGGGCTGCGGTGCGAAGGTGGTCGTGGTGGGCGGGATGGTCGTGACGTTGGCCGGCGTCGAGGTCTCGGGCTCCCCCGTCGCTGCGGTGGTGTTCGCCGCGAGCGAGCACTGCACCGCACCCACGCACTGTTCCTCGGCCGACCAGAGGCTGAACAGGCCGACACCGAGCATCGCGGTGACCGCGCAGGAGGCGACCACGGCCTGTCTCGAGCGGGTCGCCCGACGGACGATCCCGGCCAACTCTCCACGCCGGATCGGCATCTCGACGAACCGGTAACTGGCCTCCGTGACGACCGCCGTGAGGGCCATCGCGACCACCCACTCCGTGACCGTCAGCCCGATCTGCGCCTCCTTGCGGATGGCCTGGTAGATCGGCCAGTGGAAGAGGTACAGCCCGTAGCTGCGTGTCCCGACCCAGCGGAGCACCGGGTTGCCGAGCAGCGGACCGATCGCCGCGAACTGGTGCGAGACCGCGGCGATGACGAGCAGCGTCAGCACCCCGACCACGAGCAGACCACCGCGGAAGAGCCAGCCGTTGTAGGCGCCGCTCTCGAAGAGGAACATCACCCGGAACAGCAGGACGAGTGCCGCGATGGCGAGCACCGCGAGGACGTCGAGACGACGGGCCTTGTCGCGCAGCGGGCCGCGGGAGACGGCGGCAGGGCGCCACAGCATCGCGAACCCGGCCCCGAGCATCAGCCCACCCGCACGGGTGACCGAACTCAGGTAGAGCGTGTCGTTCACGCTGATGCACCGACCGAACACACGCCAGTACCCCTTCGACACCTCGTCGGAGCAGGCGAGCGGCACGGGACCACTGACGAAGAGCACCGCCGTGACCACGGCGATGCCGACGCTCACGAGGATCAGGCGGAAGCCGGTCATCGGCAGCCGGCGGCCCGAGCGGCCCGCCCGGGCGAGGATGACGACCATCACCAACGGCCACAGGAGGTAGAACTGCTCCTCGACCGCGAGGCTCCAGAGGTGTCGCAGCGGGACGAACGCCTCACCGGCCGCGTATCCCTGTCCGACGAAGATCTGGTACCAGATCTTCGTCGGACAGGGATACGCGGCCGGTGAGGCGTTCGTCCCGCTGCGACACCT
>JBEBDM010000357.1:0-6510 GCA_041156905.1 Actinomycetota bacterium
CGGCTCCCCGCGTTCGAGACGCGACAGCTCACCCGGTACGGCGACTCGCTCGCGCACTCGTCGATGGCGACGCACGAATAGCCGAGCCCGAAGCCGAACGGGAACAGCGGCTCGCGGCCCACCGTGTCGTACCAGCGGTAGCCCATGAGACGACCCTCGCGGTACTGGGCGACTCCGTTGCGGCCCGGGTGGTGCTCCCCTGCCGGCGTGTCCTGCATATGGGCGGGGAACGTCACCGGGAGTCGGCCCTGCGGCTCCTCGGCGCCCGACAGCACGTCGACGAGAGCGCGGCCCATCTCCTGGCCGGGGAACCACGTCATCAGCACGGCGTCGACCTCGTCGAGCCACGGCATCCCGACAGGTGAACCGGCGTTGATCACCACGACGGTGGCCGGGCTGACCTCCGACACGCGGCGGACGAGTTCGTCCTGCGTGCCCGGCAGGTCGATGTCGGCGCGGTCCCAGCCCTCGCTCTCCCAGTCGTCGTTCGTCCCGACGATCACGATGCTGAGGTCGGCCGATGCGGCCGCGTCGAGCGCGTCGAGGATGAGGTCACCCTTCGGCACTGGCAGCGCACTGATGTTCAGACCGCTCATCGCCTGGCCGTAGGTCGACTGACGCATCTCGACGATGAGCGAGTACGGCCGACCGGCCTCGAGCGTGGTGGTGGCGCGCACCTCGGCGCGGCCCATGCCGAAGAACGAACCGCCGCGACCGTGCTCGGTGTTGTCGATGAGGATTTCTCCATCGAGGAGCAGACGCGCCGCTCCGACGCTCTCCACGCCCAACTCCCACTGACCCGAGACGTCGGGTGTGAAGGTCGTGTGGACCCGGATGCCGAAGTCGAAGTCGTCGTGCCCACTGCCACGCGGGTCGGAGACCCACATGAGCCGGGACGTGCCACTCGTACGCGTCCGGACCGGCGCTTCGTCGGTGTCGAGCGCTGCGGAACTCGCGAACGCGTCGACCGTCATCTCGCTGCACAGGCGCATCTCGAGCTCGGGCAGGCGACGGTGGATGGCCGAGCCCTTGGCGTAGAGGACCTCGACACCCTGCGACGCGAAGTGCTCGGTGAGCGCCTCGAGCGGGTTCGAGATGCGCACCGGCGTGACGTGCGCCGACCCGCCGCCCATGATCTGACCGACGGCCGCGTTCGGGCCGATGACGGCAACCCGGCGGAGACCGGTGGCCGGGAGGGGAAGCACCGTGGACGAGCCGCCCTCGGGCACTGAGTTGCGCAGCAGGACCATCCCCTGCGCCGCGGTGCGACGCACGAGGTCGAAATCGGCCTCGTCATGACGAGTGGTCTCCGGGCCGGGACCGGCGGCGTCGAGCGCGCCCGTGCGCTCCATGAGCTCGAGGACACGACGAGCCAGCGTGCGCACGTCGTCGACGCTCACCTCGCCGCTCTCCACGGCGGCGAGCAGGGCCTTGCCGCGGTGCAGGGTCGGTCCGGGCATCTCGAGATCGAGACCCGCGGACACGCCCTCGGCCGTCGAGTGGAGCCCGAACCAGTCGCTCATCACGAGGCCGTCGAATCCCCACTCACCGCGCAACACGTCGGCGAGGAGCGGGCTGTCGGCCGCCCAGGGACCGTTGATCCGGTTGTACGCGGTCATCACGGCCTGGACACCGGCTTCGGCGACCGCTGCCTCGAACGGGACGAGGTACAACTCGCGCAACGTGCGCTCGTCGATCTGCGAGTCGATGGTGTTGCGCTCGAACTCCGTGTCGTTGCCGACGAAGTGCTTGATGCAACTCGCCACACCTTCCGACTGCACACCGCGCACGTATGCGACAGCAGTCCGGGCGGTGAGGTACGGGTCCTCGCTCATGCACTCGAAGTTGCGGCCACCCACCGGTGTGCGGTGGAGGTTCACCGTGGGGGCGAGCAGCACGCTCGCGCCCTTCGCCTTCGTCTCGCGCCCGAGCATCTGCCCCACGGCCTCGACGGTGTCGGGATCGAAGGTCGCCGCGAGAAGGGTGCTGCACGGCGCGTTGATCGAGGCCTCGCCGTCGAAGCGGGTACCACGCGCGCCCACCGGGCCATCGCTCACGCGCATCGCAGGGATCCCGAGACGCGGGATGGCGACCGTGTGCCAGAAGTCGTGTCCGGCGGTGAGCGCGACCAGTTCCTCGACCGTGGCCTGGTCGAGGAGGTCGTCGATGCGCGAGCCCATGGGAATCCTTCCTGTCGGGCGTCAGCCCTTGACGGCACCCGCGAGCAGGCCGCGGACGAAGTAACGCTGGAGGGCGAAGAACACGATGATCGGGACGATCATCGCGATCATGCCGCTGGCGGTGAGCAGATGCCACGACTGGCCGCGGGTACCGGTGACCTCGGCGAGCTTGGCGACGACGGGCACGTTCTCACCTGCTCCGCCGAAGATCTTGCCGACGAGGTAGTCGTTCCAGATGTACATGAACTGGAAGATCGTCAGCGAGGCGATCGCCGGGACCGACAGCGGTACCACGAGCTTGGTGAACACCGTCAGGTGACCGGCGCCATCGACGCGTGCCGCCTCGATGACCTCGCGGGGCAGGGCCTGCACGAAGTTGGTGAGGATGAAGATGCAGAACGGCATGCCGAAGCAGATGTGGGCGATCCAGACCGCCGGGATGCTGTTCGCGAGACCGAGGTCGGGGAAGATCGTCACGGTGCCGATGTGCGCGCCGCCGGTGAAGAACTGCAGCAGCGGCACGAGGGCCATCTGCAGCGGCACCATCAGGAGGCTGATCACGGCGACGTAGAGCCAGTCCCGGCCCTTGAACGACATCCACGAGAAGGCGTACGCCGCAAACAGCGCGATGCCCACCGACATGAGCGCGGCCGGCACCGTGATGCGCACGGAGTTGAGGAAGAAGTGACCGAGATCGACGCCGTCCCCGCTGCTACCGAGCACGGTCGTGTAGTTCTTGAAGGTGAACTCGGGGTTGGTGAACCACTTCCACCAGCCCGTGGTCTTCACCGAGAGTTCGGGACGGAACGACGACACGAGCGTTCCGAAGGTGGGGATGGTCCAGAGGAGCACGAGGCCCCAGACGGCCACACGCCCCCAGATGGTGGAGAGGGCTCCGCGGACGGAGCGGCCGACCTTCTCGCCGGGTTGGATCGCGAGCTCGCTCATGCTCCCAGCATCTCCTCTGCTCGGGCCTGGGCACGGCGGTTGATGACGACCACCGGGATGACCAGGATGAAGATCAGCACCGCGAGGGCGGAACCGAAACCACTACGTGCCTGCACGAAGTAGACACGGAAGAACTCGTTGGCGATCGTGCTCGTGCCGAAGTTGCCACCGGTGGTGGCGGCGACGATGTCGAACGCCTTCAGGCCGCCGATGGTCGTGGTGGTCGCCACCGTGACGATCGTTGCCCTGATGTAGGGAAGGGTCACCTTGTAGAAGGCCTGACGCTTGGTCGCGCCGTCGACCCGGGCCGCTTCGATCAGCGACTCGGGGACACCCTTCATGGCCGCCGAGAGGACCACCGTGGCAAAGCCCGCGGAGGCCCAGATGAAGATGATGATCAGGAGGAACGAGTTGAAGCCGGGAGCGAGGTCCGGCGGCTCGAGGGCACCGAAGCCGCGCTCGACGAGCCAGTTGCGCTGGCCGTCGCCGCCCATGCTCACCGGCATACCGGGGATGGCCTTGGTGATCTCGTTGAGCAGGCCCATCTTGAAGGGCGGGCCGGCGTAGACGAACTTCCAGATGATTCCGGCACCGACGAGCGAGATGGCACCAGGGATGAAGATCAGCGACTTGGCCACCTTCTCGCCGCGGATGTTGTCGGCGAAGCGGGCGATCGTGAGTCCGACGATCAGGGTGGCGGCAGTGCCGACGAACACCCAGGCGAAGCTGTTGACGACCGTCAGCCGGGCGTTGGGCGTCGTGAAGATGTCGACGTAGTTCCCGAGCCCGATGAACTTCTTACCGTTGTCGTCGAGGAACGAGGTGTAGATCGTGCGCAGGGCCGGCACGACGAGACCGATGAGCAGCAGGAACAGGGCCGGCAGGAGGAACACGGCCACGCGGCCACGCTCACCCCACTTCGACGGCAGCAACGTCGTCAGCCAGTACAGCGCGCCGAGCACGCCGAGCAGGCTGGCGATACCGACGATCACCACGATGATCGTCGACAGCAGGTCCCCCATGTTCCCCTCCTTGGATGCTGATGACCAAGGGGGTCGGGCCGTGGCCCGACCCCCTCACGGTCATCTTGTCAGATGGTGTCTGATCAGCTGGCGGGCCAGCTGGCTTCGACGTTGTTCAGGAACGTGTCGGTGTCGCCACCGACGATCCAGGCAGTGACCTCGGTCCAGAAGGTACCGGCGCCGACGGCACCGGGCATCATGTCCGAGCCGTCGAAGCGGAAGACCTCGGCGCCGAGCTGCAGGTCAGCGAGCTGCTTGATGAACGGGTCGCTGATCTTCGAGGTGTCGAGGCCCTTGTGCGGGACGAGCTCGCCACGGCTCTCCACGACGGCGCTCTGGTACTCGAGCGAACCGGTGTAGAGGATGACGTCCATGGTCTCGGGCTTGTCGGTACCGGCGGCGATCACGTCACCAGCGCCGAGCATGTACTTCGGGCCGTCAGCGGGGCTGGGGAGGTAGAAGACGTTGACGTCGCCGTCCTCGCCACCGACCTTGGTGCCCTCGGGCCACAGGGCCGAGTAGAAGCTCGCCTGACGGTGCATGTAGCAGTCGCCCGAGAGGATCGGCAGGCCGCCGTCCTGGAACTTGGTGGTGGCGATGGCCGTGACCATGCCCTCGCCGCCCAGGTAGTCAGCGTTCTTGACGAACTTCTCGACGGTGTCGACCACGGCCTTGACCTTGGGGTCGTTGAACGGGATCTCGTGGTTCACCCACTGGTCGTAGACCTCTTCACCGTTGACGCGGAGCATGAAGTCCTCCATCCAGTCGGTGAGGATCCAGCCGGTGGCCACACCCGACTCGGCGCCGATGCACCACGGGGTGCCGCCGTCGGCGACGATCTGGTCGGAGAGAGCGGTGAGCTCCTCGAGCGTCGTCGGGATGGCGTAACCCTTGTCGGCGAAGGCCTTCGGGCTGTACCACACCAGCGACTTGATGTTCGAGCGACCGGGCATGCCGTAGACGGTGCCGTCGACGGTGCCGTAGGTGTCCCAGCCCGAGATGAAGTCGCTCTTCACGTGAGCGGCGACAGCGTCGGTGAGGGGCTTGAGCGAACCCTTGCGGGCGAGCGAGGCCATGAGGCCCGGCTGCGGGAAGTCGATGACGTCGGGGGCGTTGCCACCCTCGAGGCGCACGTTGATCTCGGTCTCGAACTGGTCGGTGCCCTCCCAGACGATCTCGACGCCGGTGCAGTCGACCAGCGGCTGGTAGGCGGCGACGAGCTCGTCGACCGGCTTGTCGTTCTCGCTGTTACGCACGGGCGAGAAGATCGAGACCTTCTTGCCGGCGTACTGCTGCTCGCACTTGATCTCGCCGTCCAGGATCGAGTCCGCGCCACCAGCGGTGCTGCTCGAAGTCGTCGACTCCGAGTCGTCACCACAGGCCACGGCGAACAACGACAGGGCGATCGCAGCGGCGGCGATGCGCTTGTGGTTCATTCGTTTCCCCCTCAGGAAAAGTGTGTGGGCCAGTCGGGGACTTGCGCCCCTCGTGGAAATGGTGTGGAATCTTGTGAGAGATTCCATGGAACAACATAACAGCAGTTCCGGTGCTCGTAAAGTCCTTCGTTAACATCCGCACCACGACCTGAGGGGGAACAGTGGGCAGCATCAGCCTGAGCAACATCGACAAGGTGTACGAGAACGGCTACCACGCCGTGAGCGACCTGTCCGTGGAGGTCGCCGACGGCGAGTTCCTGGTGCTCGTCGGCCCGTCTGGCTGCGGCAAGTCGACCGCCCTTCGGATGATCGCCGGCCTCGAGGACATCACCTCGGGCGACATGGTGATCGGCGGTGTCCGGGTGAACGACCTCGACCCCAAGGACCGCGACATCGCCATGGTGTTCCAGTCGTACGCGCTCTACCCCCACCTCACGGTGCGCGACAACATCGCCTTCGCCCTCAAGCTGAAGAAGATGCCCAAGGAGGAGATCGCCTCGCGCGTCGAGGAGGCCGCCCGCATCCTCGAGCTGACCGAGTATCTCGATCGCAAGCCGGCCAAGCTCTCCGGTGGCCAGCGCCAACGCGTCGCCATGGGCCGCGCCATCGTGCGCAAGCCGCAGGCGTTCCTCATGGACGAGCCCCTCTCGAACCTCGACGCCAAGCTCCGTGTGCAGATGCGTGCCGAGATCTCGCACCTGCAGCGCCAGCTCGGCGTGACCACGGTGTACGTCACCCACGACCAGATCGAGGCCATGACCATGGGCGACCGGGTGGCCGTGATGTCGCGTGGTTTCCTCCAGCAGGTCGACACGCCGCAGAACCTGTACGACAACCCCGACAACCTGTTCGTGGCGACCTTCATCGGTTCTCCGCAGATGAACGTCACCCGTGCCCGGTTCGAGCGCCGCGGCGAGGGTGCCG